>JAEZFH010000098.1 GCA_023437885.1 Bacillota bacterium
GCCCATCTTTGATACATACGACACAGCATACTCGCCCAGTCACAGCTTTCCGTTCCGCCGGCGCCGGCATGCAGGGTAATAATCGCATTATACTTATCATAATCTCCGGATAGGAGTGTACGAAGCTTTAATTCTTCCAGATCCTTAATAAAGGTCTGCAACGCTTCTTCAATCTCAGGAAGCAGACTTGCATCATTCTCCTCATAGCCCATTTGTATTAGGGTTTGAACGTCCTCAAAGTCCCTCTTTAAATGGTTATATTCTTCGATGGTATCCTTGAGATTCTTTAATTCCTTCATATAGCCCTGGGCCATGTCATTGTTATCCCAAAATCCGGGTTCTTCCATGGTTTGTTCAATTTCTTCAACCCTTAAGCTTTTATTAGCCAGGTCAAAGTGAATCCCCCACTTCAATTAATGGCTTTTCGTAAATACTTAATGTATATTTATACTGATCTAACTCTACCACCAAATCACCTCTTTCACATATTATATATTATTATTCATAAAATCTCAATATATTTTGCATATAAATACATTTTTATTTGATTAGCACGAAAGTGCATCAAATTTTGCTTTAAAATAGTACATAACTCACATTCTATCCATTAAAATGTGAGTTATGCCGAAACACTGTCTATGCATTTCTGCCGCAGCAATGCTTATATTTTCTGCCGCTTCCGCAGGGACAGGGATCATTGGGCTGTATCTTCTTGGTAGCACGCTTGATGGGAGCATTGGCTACGCTGTCGTCACGGTTCGTACCGGTCACCTTCGCCACCTGCTCTCTCTCCACCTTCTGCTCGATACGCACATGAAGAAGTGCCTTAATCGTATCCTCACGGATTGCTGCAATCATATCATCGAACATCTCAAAGCCCTGGAATTTATATTCCACAATCGGCTGGCGCTGGCCGTAAGCCTGCAGCCCGATGCCCTGACGCAGCTGGTCCATATCATCGATATGATCCATCCATTTGCGGTCAATTACCTTAAGCAAAATAACACGCTCAATCTCACGAATCTGCTCCGGCTCAAGGAATTCGGCTTCCTTTGCTTCATACAGCTTTACCGACTCTTCCTTCAGCTGCTGGAGAAGATCATTCTTCTTAATATTACGCAGCTGCTCGGTTTCAACTTCAATTCCGGCCAGGGGAATGATCGGCAGAAGAAGCTCTCGGAGTTCGGGCAGATCCCATTCCTCCGGTGCCTGGTCGTCACTGATGCTGGTATTAACGCAATCCTCCACCGTATCTGTAATCATGCGGTAAATGGTATCACGCATGCTCTCTCCATCCAGAACCCGTCTGCGCTCTGCATAGATAATTTCTCTCTGTTCATTGTTTACCTGGTCATATTCCAGCAGGTTCTTTCTAATTCCGAAGTTATTGCTCTCGATTCTCTTCTGTGCCTTCTCAATAGCATTAGTCAGCATCTTATGCTCAATCTGTTCCCCTTCCTGCAGGCCAAGGGAATTGAAGATGCCCATAAGCCGCTCAGAACCGAACAGGCGCATCAGATCGTCTTCAAGGGAGATGAAGAACCTGGATTCACCGGGATCTCCCTGTCTTCCGGCACGGCCTCTCAGCTGGTTATCAATACGCCTGGCCTCGTGCCGCTCGGTACCGATGATCTTTAAGCCGCCGGCATCTACCACACCTTCTCCAAGCTTAATGTCCGTACCACGTCCTGCCATATTGGTTGCTATTGTAACAGCACCAAGCTGCCCGGCATCTGCTACGATTTCCGCTTCCAGCTCATGGAACTTTGCATTGAGTACTTTATGGGGAATATTATACTTTTTCAATATCGCGCTGATCTCTTCCGAGGACTCGATGGTGATAGTACCCACCAGAACCGGCTGCCCCTTCTGGTGAGCGGCAATGATCTCATTGATAATCGCTTTGAGCTTCTCTTTTTTCGTCTTATATACTGCATCATGAAGATCAACACGGGCAATGGGAAGGTTGGTGGGAACCTCGATAACATCCATACCATAGATCTCTCTGAACTCCTTCTCCTCTGTTAAAGCCGTACCGGTCATACCGCACTTTTTATTATATTTATTAAAGAAGTTCTGGAAGGTGATGGTGGCAAGGGTCTTGCTCTCCCTCTTAACCTTAACATTTTCCTTTGCCTCAATTGCCTGATGCAGGCCGTCGCTGTAACGTCTGCCGGGCATAATACGGCCGGTAAATTCATCAACAATGAGGACCTCATCCTCCTTCACCACATAGTCCTTGTCCCGGAACATTAAATTATGAGCACGCAGGGCAAGGATGATGTTATGCTGTATCTCCAGATTCTCAGGATCAGCCAGATTTTCCAGATTGAAGAAGTGCTCTATCTTCTTTACACCGTCTTCGGTAAGATGTACATTCTTCTCCTTCTCATTAACAATATAGTCTCCGGTCTCCTCAATTTCTTCCTTCATGATAGCTGCCATCTTGGTGAGCTCGGCACTGGCAGTTCCTTTTTTCATCTGCCTTGCAAGAATATCACATACACGGTATAATTCCGTGGATTTTCCGCTCTGTCCGGAGATAATCAGAGGTGTTCTCGCTTCATCAATTAAGATGGAGTCAACCTCATCGATAATAGCATAATGTAGATCTCTTTGAACCAACTGCTCCTTATAGATTACCATGTTATCTCTCAGGTAATCAAAGCCAAGCTCATTGTTGGTTGCATAGGTAATATCACAGGCATAGGCCTCCCGGCGTTCTTCCTTCTCCATGCTGTTGAGAATAACACCAACCTTAAGGCCGAGGAATTCATGAATCCGTCCCATCCACTCCGAGTCACGCTTCGCCAGGTAATCGTTGACCGTTACTACATGAACGCCCTTACCCTCCAACGCATTCAGATAGGAAGGAAGTGTCGAAGTAAGTGTTTTACCTTCACCGGTTCGCATTTCAGTAATTCTTCCCTGGTGTAATATGACTCCGCCAATTAACTGTACTCTGAAATGCCTCTGTCCGATGGCTCTTTTTGCAGCCTCTCTTACGGTAGCGTAGGCTTCTACCAATATATCATCCAGGGTTTCCCCGCTCTTTAGTCTATTTCTGAATTCTGTCGTTTTTGCTCTGAGTTCATCATCTGTCAATTTTACATATTCTGGTTCCAGTGCTTCTATCCGGTCTACGATTGGTATCACACGCTTGACTTCCCGCTCGCTGTGAGTTCCAAATACCTTTTCTATTAATCCCATACTTTGTTCACTCCTGTACTATCCAAATTTGACCCCAAAGTGGTTCCTGTGCAGTGAGTGTTATGCAAGAGCTTTATTGCCGGCTCTTGCATAACACTCACTGCACAAAAACCCCAAAATCGTTCAACTAGTATTGTAACATTTACCTTTGTACTATTCAACTTAATTTTGTCTTGTACCAAAAATCTCCGTTTCACATGGATAAAAGGAGCTGTTTCCATTGTACGGAAGCAGCTCCTTATGATTAGATTTTATACAAACTTCTAGTACTCCGGTTCAATCAAGCCATAGGTATTGCCTTTTCTCTTATATACCACATTGACTTCATCCGTCTGCGCATTGCGGAATACATAAAAATTATGCCCCAGAAGCTCCATCTGTACACATGCCTCTTCTGCATCCATAGGCTTAATCGCAAAGCGTTTTGTCTTCACAATCTTAATAGAATCGTCCTCGTAGTAATCATCCTCCATAAAAGCCTGATTGAAATTCGAGGATGCCTGCTTGTGATCTATTAGTTTATTCTTGTATTTTCTCAACTGACGCTCGATGATCTCTTCCACCAGGTCGATGGATACATACATATCATTGCTTACTTGCTCTGCTCTAATTATATTTCCCTTAACAGGTATCGTAACTTCAATTTTCTGTCTTTCTTTTTCAACGCTTAATGTTACATGAATTTCAGTGTCAGGAGTAAAGTATCTCTCGAGTTTACCTATCTTCTCATATACAGCCGTCTTTAAGCCTT
This sequence comes from Bacillota bacterium, assembly GCA_023437885.1. Lineage (GTDB taxonomy): Bacteria > Bacillota > Clostridia > Lachnospirales > Lachnospiraceae > Mobilitalea. Next base: position 3,962 of record JAEZFH010000098.1, read on the forward strand.
CAGTTACATCAATGTTCTTACCGCTGATAATATAACGCATAATGCCCAACTCCTTTTTGCTTTCTTGTTAGCATACGTTGTAAACAACGTATAAGCACTTCTATGCTAACCTTATTATACCATACGCCCGGAAAAGTGACAAGCCACTTTCCATTTTCTTATCCTCCGCCATGACAGGACTTCTGATCCTCCTCACAATAATTAAGAGCAAAGCCGCAAGAAGGACTTCATCCCCTCCTGATATCCTGCCGGTGATACAATAAATTGATTTGTATAACCTTCTTCAATTACCTAAAAATTCATATATATTTGTATATTCTTTACTATTATGACTAAACTTTATTATTTTTAATCAAATGAAGATTTGCTTTCCCTATTGTCGGACAACTGAATTGTCAAGTAGTAAAATTGAAGTTTCGATACCTAAAATACGATTTATCATAAGTTACAAAACGCACTTTCGTTATTGACATTCATTTTCATGTCCGACACTGGTAGTGTTTAAATGTGGATAATGTGGATAAATCCGTGTATAACTCCTCATTAGTTAAAAACAGGGCTTCCTGGTTGTGGATAACTTTTTGATAAATTGTACAAACGACCCTGGATTTCCCCATATTTTACCAAGTTTGGCATATCTTTTGTGCATATTGTACATACCCATGTTTGTCAATAGGGATTTCTGATAATTTTTAAGGTTTTCGTTACTCTGAAAACGTTGCTCAAATTTAATCAATTTAAAGAATATTTCATATGTTATCCATTTATTCTGAATTCAACCTTTGACACCGACATTTGAAGCACTTTAAAAATTGCACAGAAGGGTTCTGCATACAAAAAGACCAGGCAAAAAATCCATCCGCAGGGAATAGAATTTTTCTGTCTGGTCCAAATCAGGCCTTTTACCGCTCTTGATTCATCCTTCTCTCATAATGATCCACTTTATCCGCCAGGAAGGGAGCAAGGCCGACAAACTCAGCCCCATATACCTTAGTGTTATTCTCTGCGATATGCGCCCTGACAACTTGTATTACCACATAAAAGAAATCCCCATCCCCGAGATTAATTCTGCCGCGGAAATAAAAACCTAACGGTAAGCTGGCTTCACTGATAAAACCCATTCCGCTTTTTGAAATATCAAATACGGATACCGATGCATTCAAATTCTGGATCACAATATAATCCTGCTTAAAAACCTCATCCACTTCCAAGTGCAGTTCGATAGGAAGCCGCTTATATCTTCTTCTGTCCTTCATCTCACTTTCAAGCATGTTATCCTCTCCTCAATTGGTTTAATTAGGTTAATTCTAACATACTTTCTCATATATTCCAATGAGATTTAAGTTTCACTCATGTATTTTGACATAAAACAGGACCCTTATCAGCTAAGGATCCTGAATACTGGCTTAATTTACAATTCTTCTTACACAATAAATATCTCTGTATCTTACATTCGACCGGATAATACCCTGCCGGGAGTTTGCCGCATGTACAATCATGCCGTTGCCAATATACATTGCGACATGGTTCACCGTTCCTCTGCTATTGGCATAAAATACAAGATCACCCGCAAGCATGTCCGATTCACTTACCCTCTTTCCTGCAGAAGCCGCCTGGTCCCTGGATACTCTGGGAATGGAGTAACCGAAGTCGGCATAAACCGCTTTAACAAATCCGGAGCAATCCGCACCCCTGGTGAGACTCTCTCCTCCCCAAACATACCGGTTACCGACGAATTTCTGTGCATATTCAATAATATCACCGCGAAGCCCGGAATTCGAGGAGCTGGAACCGGAGCTTGAACTGGAACCGGAATTTGAACCGGAATTGGAGGAATTGTTATTGCTTTGGGAAGATCCGGAATTTTTCTTTGCCTCAGCTGCTTTTCTGGCTGCTTCCTTGCGCTCTGCCTCTTCCTGGGCAAGTCTTGCCTTACGCTCTCTTTCTGCTCTTTCTGCTTCCTGCTGCTCGCGGAGGATACGCTGTTCCTCTTCAATGGAGATAGCAAACTTAAATTCAACGGTCAGATTAATATATTCACTGGATACAAAGCCGGTAAAGTCACCGCCTGTCTCGTCATCGGTACCTAACACAATTTCAACCCATTCACCGTAATTCTTCACAACCGGATAGGTCTCTCCCAGAGGAATTAAGGTCAAAGTGGTGGAATCCAGGCTCATTGCTTCCCTTACTCTTAAGGTCTGCGTATTCTTCACCGTCGCATATTGTGTAGCATAATCGTCAATCATAGCCTCGGCATCATGTCCGATCGCCAGATAATTGGCTGCTATATATCCTTTCACATCACCGGATTGGATCTTTACCCAATCCCCTTCAAGATATTCCAGTATATCTGCCGCACAACCGCGATACAGCTTACCCACAACCCCACTCTCGGTAGAGGGTTCGCTTCTGATGTTGACATAACTATCTGCTACGGATACCCCCAGATTGGCATAGGGCGATATGATCTCCGTCTTAAGAATATTAATCAGGGTCTTATCCGCGGTCACTGCGTCCGCTTTTGTCGACAAATAATAGTTATCAAGTAAATAAGCAAAACCAGCCACACCCTGCTCCGCTGGAAAAGTATCCGCCCTGGCAGAGGCCGCTGGAATTGAAATATATAATGCGGCCGAAGCAATAAACAGTGCCGTCTTTATCGCCTTATCTCTTCTCATGTATTAATTACCTCCCACGAAACAAGCACTTGCAAATAAAATTCGTCAGGTGCCGTGCGCATGATATAGTTCCTCATGCATTAAACAATCTCCCAGTTAGCAACAGCCAAATGTAACGCTCTTGCGAACGTTGGCCATCCGGTAGGAAGGGCAAGCATTCCTTCCAAAGAATTGTTACAAAATTATTACATCCGTTTGAGGTAATTATAACAAATATGCCACATTGTGTCAATAATAAACAAATTAAAACGACATATAATTTTATTAAGATGCTGGATTTTACTAAATCCGGCGGTGATTTGTCATATTTTAACTATTCCAAATTATTCAAATATTTTTCTACTGCTGTAATGGCATTGGCTCCATCGGAAGCAGCAGTAATAATCTGGCGCAGCTCCTTTGTTCTGACATCTCCCGCAGCCAGTATTCCCGGAATATTAGTCTCACAGCTTTCATCCGCAATGATATAGCCCGCTTCATCCACAGCGACGGTTTTCTTATAGGGCTCGGAGTTGGGCAGGTAACCTACAGCGATAAATATTCCTGCGATGTCATGGCTGGATTGCTCCCCGCTCTTTACATTCCTGACTTCAATTGACTCTACCTTATCCTCGCCGTGAATCCGGTCGACCACACTGTCCCATAGAATAGTTACATTCTCCAAGGCCAGCAGTCTTGACGTAATGCTTTTGGACGCCCGGAACTGGTCTCTTCTGTGAATTACATAGACCTGCTTGCAGATTCTAGCCAGGAAAATTGCATCCTCAACCGCCACATCCCCGCCGCCGACGACTGCAACTGTCTTGTTCTTAAAAAAGGCACCGTCACAGGTTGCACAGTAAGATACTCCCATCCCGGACAGCTTCTCTTCCCCATCCACACCCAGATGCCGCGGGGCTCCTCCGGTTGCAATAACCACCGTTTTAGCCTGGTACTTGGTTCCGTCATCCATGGTTATTATCTTGACGTTCCCCTCCAGATCAAAGTCAGTAACTTCTCCGTTCACGAAGGTCGTTTCCAGCTTATCCGCATGCTCCCTGAATTTAGTACTCAGTTCAAATCCGCTGATCCCCGGTGTCCCCGGATAATTATCCACCTCGTAGGTATTAATGATCTGACCTCCGCTAAGCCCTGCCTTCTCAATTACTATAACATTCAATTCCGCTCTTTTTGCATAAATAGCAGCTGCAAGGCCGGCAGGCCCGGAGCCGATGATAACAACATCATACACCATAACAATTTCCTCCTTATGTTAGATATTTTATTATTTTTTGATTTTTTTATTTCATTCCTTTGTATATTTTTATGATTTATTGCTTGCCTGGCGATAAATCCATGATATAATGAAAGCAGAGTAGAGGATAGTGCGAGAAAAACACTCGCACAGCAAGCTTGCTTGCGATTTCCGAACGGAGCAACAAGATCATGAACTGTCATTCGTTAATGATATAATAAAAGCGTAGTGAGCATATGATCAGCGCTGAAGATCATGAACGAAGTTGATGATCTAATAAAGCGGAATAATTACAGTATATCATACCATCCTGTATTAAATAGCTCAGTAACATTATTACTGATTGATAAAAGCCTATTCACTTTTGTGAAAAGAAAGGAGTACATTATGAATATTACTTCCCTGACCCCAAGCCCTGTATCCATGTCAGGCAGCAATTCTACCATCGGTACTGCAGTACTCGCTAAAAGTCTTGATACCTTTGAGCAGTCCGGAGAAGGCCTCATAAAAATGATGGAATTATCCGTCAACCCTGACATTGGCTCAAATATTGACATCAGAGTTTGATCCGACCGGATAAAACTACCTAAGGAATTTTATCATTTCTTTTATTTAAAAATATGACAATGATTTGATAATCATTGTCATATTTTGATTCTCTATGATAATTCTATTCTTCGAACTAATGCATAAATCCAATCAGAATCTCTTTCCGCTCTTGTATCCGGGCATAGATCCATATCAATGATATCTAAATTCTCGAACTTTCCAATTAAATCCTTCAGGGATTTGGTGCGGTAATCCTTGAAATAACGGCCTTCCCGCTCACCTTCAAAGTCCCCGTAGTGAAAGGACATGAAAAGCACACCATTTATCTTTAGGCTGTTTATTATCTTTGTAATTATCGCCTCTATCTCCTCGCCAGGGACATGCACCAGAGATGCACAAGCCCATATTCCGTCAAACACCTGGTTAAAATCCATTTCAGCAAATGATAGATGTAATACATCCTGTCCGATATGTATACTGGCTAAATCACACATTTCTTCAGATGCATCCATCGCAGTTACATCGTAACCACAGGAAATAAAATACGCACTGTCCCTCCCTGAGCCGCAGCCCATGTCCAATATACTTGCACCTTCCGGCAACCTGGCAGTAAAGAGTTCCCAGCATTCCTGCATATCAATATTTACTGTCTCTTCGAAATACTTAACTGCGTTCGTATCATAATACTCTATCGAGTCCAATGAATTATCCCTCCTTCATAAACAAGCTAATTATAACAAATATAAATTAATAATTCCAGCACTTTTCCCGGAAATCATAAATTCTTAATAAATATAAAAAAAGCTATGGAAAACAAGGAAGAAATGCTATAATAGAAAAATGGTAGAAACCAGAAAGGCAGAAAGAATATGTATACGTTTCAAAGCAGAGTCAGATACAGTGAATTAAATCATCAAAAGGGATGCATGGATCCTTCCTCAATTATAAACTATTTTCAAGATTGCAGTACCTTCCAGTCCGAGGACATGAACCGGGGGCTGGCGTATCTCAGTGCAAGCCATAAGGTATGGATGCTTAACAGCTGGCAGCTGCAGCTTCTGCAGCCGATCCGCCTCGGAGATGAAATAACCGTGGGCACCTGGCCTTATGACTTTAAGGGCTTTTATGGGTACCGGAACTTTATTATGAAGAATCGGCAGGAGGAGCCTCTGGCCGTAGCCAATTCCATCTGGGTCTATATGGATACCCTGACCCGCAAGCCTGCAAGAATACCCGAAGACTTAAATGGTTATACCATTGAGCCTCCCTATCCCATGGAGCATGCGGACCGGAAGATTGAAATCAACTGCTTCTGTGAGCCGCAAGCTCCGCTGTACGTGACAAAATCAAATATCGACTCGTATAATCACGTAAATAACGGGCAATACATTAAAATAGCAGAACAATATCTCCCGGATCACTTTATGATACAATCCATGCGGGTCGAGTACCGGATGCAGGCCGTTCTTGACGACTGCATTATACCCAAGGTAGTCAGAGAGGAGAACCGGTATCTTGTTATTCTGGCTTCCCAGGACGATAAGCCTTATTCCGTTGTAGAATTTGTGGGATATCATATGGATGAAACCGAAGGCACCTGAGTTAACCGGAAGAACGGAATTAGCAGGCCGCCTCTTAGATAAGAAGCAAAGAGAAAGGGATAAATTATGATTGAATTAGGAAAATACCAAACCCTTGAGGTTGTAAAGAAAACAGAATTCGGATTTTATCTGGGTGCGGAAGGAAAGTCTTCCAAACACACGATACTGCTCCCAATAAAGGAAGCTCCGGAAGGCGCTGCCGTAGGTGATGAATTAGCTGTGTTTTTATATAAGGATTCCGAAGACCGGGAAATCGCAACCACCGCCAAGGTGCCGGTTACCGTAGGAAGCCTGGCGGTACTAAAGGTGAAGGAGGTCAGCCAGATCGGTGCATTCCTGGAATGGGGCCTGATGAAGGACCTGCTGCTCCCTTATAAGGAACAAACAAGAAAGGTGGAGGAAGGAGACCAGATACTGATTACCCTCTACATTGATAAAAGCCAGCGCCTCTGCGCAACGATGAAGGTCTACGATCTGCTCAGCACCGATTCCCCATATAAAAAAGAGGATATGGTAGAGGGAATTGTCTATGATGCCATCGATTCCTTTGGTATCTTCGTTGCCGTAGATAATAAATATTCGGGCATGCTTCCCAAAAACGAAGTTTTCACCCCCATAAAAATCGGAGATACCGTGAAGGCAAGAGTACTCCAGGTGCGTGAGGACGGCAAATTAACCCTCAGCCTCAGAGAAAAAGCCCATGTTCAAATGGATACCGATTCCAAAATCATACTAGACAGATTAAAAGCTGCCGGCGGCCAGCTTCCGTTCAATGACAGCTCCGACCCCGAGAGCATCCGGCAGGAATTTAATATGAGTAAAAACGCCTTTAAAAGAGCTATCGGCAAATTATATAAGGCAGGCTCTGTTACGATAACCGACGATGGAATCAGATTACCATAACACCTCCTGCCTATGGAGTGTTTCTCTCCGAAATCATTATTACTACTCCAAAAAACGCATTCTGGGATTCTCTCTGGGATCCTTCTGCTTCTGTGCAGGGGCAGCCTTTTCAGAAGGATAGAGATTACCCAGTCCTTTTGCAAGCCTGTCCTTGCACTCCTTGCAATAACGGCCGGTTTTTATTATTGTCCCGCAGCTTTCACACTCGAGACCAATCATAGAATCTTCCGCAAAGGCAAGCCTTTCTTCACGTATCCATTGTTTTATCTGCGCGATAGGAACATCGAATTCCTCTGATACCTCCTGCATTCCTGCCCGCGGATGGTCATATATATACTCCTTGACCTCTTCAAACTTAAGATCAAGTGTATGTAAACACGCCGGGCACAATGGGGACCCGGAAATATAATTAAATAGTTTACTGCATGATTTACAGTTTCGTACGTCCATACTATAACCTCCTAATAACCTTTTCCTATGCATAAAACAATAAAATACACTTCTTTTATTCCGTGGGCTTTTAATACATTGGAGCAAGCCTCCACGGTGCTTCCCGTCGTGTAAATGTCATCCACCAGTAAAACCCTGTCCAGCCGGGAAAGCTTTTCGTCACTCCAGCCTTTATTGATATGAAAGGCCTCTGTTAGGTTTCGCAGCCTCTCCTTATCACTCAGCTTCTTTTGGGGGAGAGTTTTTTTATGTCTTACCAGGAGCTTGGAGAATACGGGCAGCTGCAATTCCCTGCCAATACCCCTCGCCAGAAGATCCGCTTGATTATAGCCCCTTTCATAATACTTGCTCCGGTGAACCGGGACCGGAACAATCGCATCCGGCGATAGTTTCCTTATTGTCCCGCCGTAGAGCCGGATCATCTCCCGGATATAAAAAACTCCATATTCTTTTTTACCGTGATATTTAAAGCCCGCAACGGATGCCCTCATGGCTTCATTGTACACCCAGACAGCATATCCTCCGTCGTAATGAAGCTTCTTACGCTGGCAATCGCTGCAATATTCCTGTTCTTCAAACTCGATTGGCTTACTGCAGCGCTTGCACCTGGGTTCTTCGATATACACCAGCTTCTCTCTGCAATCCTTGCAAATCCTCTGCCCCTTCGGAAGAACAATCTCACCGCAGACCGGACAACGGACCGGATACAGGATATCCAGCAGTATCTGTAACAATGGTTTCTCCTTTGGTTTATACAAACAACTTGGCAGGATACTCTCCCTTCTCAATCAGGGCATGGATTGATTTCACAACAGCTTCCTTATCTTCCTTATAGGTTACGCCAAACCAGCGGTCCGGAGTCTTAGTAACAATGACCTCCGCCTGATCCGACTTGATCAGCTCGCCTACCACGGTCGGCAGGAGATATTCTTTCTTAAGCTCATTCTCATCAATGGAGGAAAGGAATTTAACAAACCCTTTTTCCAATGAATCAAAGAGCTCCGGCTTGAAACCCCACATATTCATTGATACAATGCTGTCCAAATCAATTGTAATATCCTCACCGGCACTGTTCTTCGCTTTGGCGTGATCCCCTGCCGGCTCGATCCCTGAGGTCTCTATAATGTCTACCAGAATTCCCTGTTCATTCGCCTTGCTCACTCCGCGAGTCACCGTGCCATTCTCACTTAAGGTGTTTCCCAGAATAAAACCTGCCATGCAATATTGGTTTGACCGGTAGGCGTTGTCATTCAGGAACTGATATACCAGGCGAAACGCTTCCTTGCCATAATAATCGTCCGCGTTGATTACGGCAAAGGGCTCCTTCACAATATCCTTGCAGCACAGAACTGCTTGTCCGGTTCCCCAAGGCTTCGTCCGCTGTGCAGGCTTAGTAAAGCCCTGCGGCAATGCTTCCAGCTCCTGGAACACATATTCCACCTGTATCAGCTTTTCTATCCGGTTGCCAATTATCTCTTTAAAATCCTGCTCCAAATCCCTGCGGATAATAAAAACCACCTTATTAAATCCCGCTTTCATCGCATCATAAATGGAATAATCCATAATAATCTCACCGCCAGGTCCTACGGGCTCCAACTGCTTAATTCCTCCATATCTGCTTCCCATTCCCGCTGCCATGATTACCAATGAAGTATCCGCCACAATTAATCTCCTCCTGTTCTAATAACCCGCATGTCTTTCGCGGGACGATTCATACCATGATATAGCAAGCTATCATATGGTATCCTTTATTAAAGTATGCTAATTCAAGCCAGTTATCCATATTTGGATGTACTAATCTGCTTCTTACGGATATTATACCGTATTAATTAGAAAAATGCACCATAAAATTACTATTTCGACTTTTCCTTCCTAACCGGGTATACACTGCCTGATTTTATTCTGGCACAAAAAGACATGGAATATCCATGACCGCTGTAATCCTGTCCGGAATTTCCATGTCCGATATACTGGCCTGCTTAAAACCGGCTCTTATAATAAAGCCTCCAACTGCTTTTTTGCCTTTTTATCCAAAATATCACCTGTAAGTGCCTGATTGATAAACCGGTCTATTTCAGGATCTTGAACATACCTTCTCATCGGAACTAGAATTTGAAGAATATCCATAAGGATTAATTTGCGCATGGTCTCCCGGATTTTCTCCAGCGGCAGTGCGATCAGCCGTTCAGAAATAACCCGGCTTAACTCCGGTTTATATAGAAGAATATTTTCCAGACTTTGAATACACTGCCTTACTGTAATCGGCTTCTCATCTCCCAGCAGCCGCAGATATTCATCTATGAGCAAGCCCATCCTATCCTCTTCATCCCATCTCACATTCTCCGAGAGCAGCATCATACCCAAGCTTCTTTGATAGGAATTCCCGCTGGAAAGCCTGGAACGAAAGGCTTCCCAGAATTGATAAACACTCCTGTCGTGCTGAGATCGGAATTTAAGTAACAGGAAGGATCGGTATCTTATCTCATCCTCCTGACAGGACAGCCATTCCACCAGCGCGATTAAATCCTGAACTTCAAGCCCGAGAGCCTCTTCCTCCAGGGCCTCCTTCTCCATCGATAATAATGCATCCAGGGTAAGCACTGACATTCCTCCTTTTCATCAAATATGGAATTAATAATATACCTTTTAATATGACAGATACCTGTCGTATATTATAACCGGATTTTTTTCCTTCGACAGAAAATTTATCTTATCCCAGTTCCTTTATTCGGTCCCCCAAGCCGGAATACCGGTTCTGCTCGTTCTTGTTGTCGATCATAAATTGGAGCATGGTATCACTTCCGACGATGGTTACACAATTCTTAGCCCGTGTAACCGCCGTATATAATAGGTTGCGGTTAAACAGCAGCTTGGGCCCGTCAAGGATCGGAAGAACCACCGCCGGATATTCACTGCCCTGGGACTTGTGAATGGTTACTGCGTAAGCAAGCTCCAGTTCATCCAACTGATTGAAGCTGTAATCCACAACACGGTTATCATCAAACTCTACCAGCAAATGCTCTGAGAACAGGTTGATTTCCTTGATCTCCCCCGCATCACCGTTGAATACACCGGTACCGGTCTGGGTAGTTACTCCGAAGGTGTTTCTGATCTCCCAGGCGAGCTGATAATTGTTCTTAATCTGCATCACCTTATCCCCCTCCCGGAAAATCGTTTCATGATATTCCTTCTCCCGTTTGTCCTTGGAGGCAGGATTCAAAGCCTGCTGGAGCTGCTGGTTCAGCCGCTCCACCCCCAGTTCCCCCTTCCGCATGGGCGTAAGCACCTGGATATCAAAGGGAGTAGCATTTACATAACCCGGAAGTTTATTCTTAATCAGATTGACCATCACCGCAGCAATAACATTCGCATCCTCCCTCTTCAGGAAGAAAAAGTCCCGGCTCTTGTTATCCAGTCGGATTCTCTCTCCATCGTTAATCTTATGGGCATTAACAATAATATCACTGTCTGCTGCCTGCCGAAAAATTTTTGTCAGCTTAACAACGTTAAAGCTGTGAGAGTGGATAATATCCCGCAGCACATTTCCCGGACCGACACTGGGGAGCTGATTCACGTCTCCTACCAAAATCAGCCTGGTTCCGACCGAAACCGCCTTGAGCAGTGCATGCATCAGGCTGATATCTACCATGGACATTTCATCGATGATTAAAGCATCTGTCTCCAGAGGATTTAATTCATTCCGCTCAAAGTTGAATTTATTCTCCTGTCCCTCTGTCATCTTGGATAACTCCAGCAGCCGGTGGATGGTCTTTGCCTCATAACCCGTGGTTTCTGCCATCCTTTTTGCAGCTCTCCCGGTAGGAGCTGCTAAAAGAATATCCATCCCTTCCGATTCGAAGAACTTTATGATTGTATTAATCGTTGTGGTCTTACCGGTACCCGGCCCGCCGGTAATAATCAGCAGACCGTTGCCTGCTGCCTCAGCAACCGCCGTCCTTTGCTGCTCCTCCAGTTCTATTTCAAACTGTTCTTCAATGGCTTTTATTCTTTTTCGGACCGTATCCGCCGAAAGCTCGTAGCGGATATTCAGATCATGAAGCATTCTGGCAACGTTCAGCTCCATATAATAATAAACGGAGGAATAGATATGTTTTTCCGGACCATCCTCCCGGACTATGATTTTCTTCTCCAAAAGCAGTGTTGTAATTTGCCGCCTGATTACCGCCTCCTCTGCCAGAAGAAGTGCCTTCGCTCTTTGCAGCAGGTCGTGCTCCGGCAGATAGACATGCCCGTCTGCGCTGGCCTGAAGCAGGAGGTATAGGAGGCCCGCCTTAATACGGTAGTCGGAATCATAGCCGATCCCGATTTTTCTGGCTATTTCATCTGCGGTCTTAAAGCCTACTCCGGAGATATCCTCGGCCAACCGGTAGGGATTCTCCTTGAGAATATCATACATCCTCTGGCCATATTCCGTATAGATTTTCACCGCAAGATTCCCTGATATGCTGTATTGCTGCAAAAACAGCATGGCGCTGCGCATATCCCTTTTTTCCTCGAACTGGCAATAAATCTCCCTTGCCATTCGTGAACTGATTCCCTTTATCTCCGCCAGGCGTTCCGATTCCTCCTCAATAATTCGAAACGTATCTGCCTTGAATTTTTTAACAATCCTTTTGGCCAGGGCCTCCCCGATCCCTTTGATCGCTCCCGAGCTCAAGTACCGCTCGATAGAGTACAAATCCTTGGGCTCTCTTATCTCATAAGAAGCAATTATAAACTGCTGTCCGTATACCGGATGATCCGTGTAGTCCCCGGTCAGGAGGACAAATTCTCCTTCGCTGATAAAGGGAAAAGTACCCACGCAGGTCAGCTCCTCATCCTCCATGTGAAGACTCAGTACGGTATATCCATTTTCATCGTTACGAAAAACGATACGTCCTATATATCCTTCTACAACTTCAGACATAGTTTCCTCCAAATCATCTTTTCCTGATAGTAGCGTGAAGAAAAAGCGTCTTCACACGGAAAGAACTCCAAAATGAATTCCATTGGAAATTCATTTTGAACTTCTTTCGGGTTTTGTACCGCCAAAAGCGGCGGTATGTCAGTTAGGTTGAAAAGAAAATGTCATCTCAACTTCATCCCAATAATCCGGATTTCAGTATGAAATGACATGAAAGTGATTGCCTTTATAAATGTTATATGACTTTTTTAGTAAACCTTTAGTGATCATTATAATTTTTCAATGATCCTTTATAATCTATTAATGGAACATTGAATGCTGTATTTCCTTAATTCTGTATTTCCTTAATTCCGCATTTTATGAATTACGCTTCATCGATTCATAGAGCATCTGAGCAATTCCCAGGCTGCCTTCCTCTGCAGCATTCTTGGCAAACTCCTCATACAGCTTGTCACCGAATTGAGCGAGATAATCATTCTCCTCTTCCTCGTCCTTCATAACCGTCTTCTCCATCCCTTTAAATACCTGCTCAATAAGATAGGATTCAAACGACTTGCAGGCCTCCATCAGCTCCTCGTCCGTAGCTGAGGCACTGTTTTTCAGCGCAGCCTCAAGACCTGAGGTCTTGGCGGAACGGGATAGATAGTTGGATGATATTGAATTAATTGAGTCAGCTCCGACCGATATACTCATAGTATCTCCCCTCCCCTGGTATGGTGGTATTATCTCAGATTATTCGCCTGCTGCAGCATCTCATCCGAGGCCGTAATAATCTTGGAATTCATCTCGTAGGCTCTCTGCGCTACGATTAAATTAACCATTTCATCCACTGCCTGCACATTGGAGCTTTCCAGATACCTCTGGCGTATTCTGCTCTGAGTCAGGGACATATCACTCGATTCCAGACGAGCTGTTCCGGAGGCATCCGTCTCCCGCAGCAGGCTGTTGGAACCCTTCTCCAGACCGGATGGGTTATTGAATTGGGCAACACCGATCTTTATGCCAATCGGCACTGCGGATCCGGTTTCATCCGGATAACACAATTCCCCCTGTTCATTAATCGTGATATCGGTTGCTGTATATTGGTCCTCAATAACGATTGGCGCCATTTCTGTACTCAGCACCGGATTGCCATCCGAGGTTGCAAGAGTAACACCACCCGAGCCTATCGTCAGCTGGAAGGCTCCATTTCGAGTATAGGCAGCTCCACCATCCTCGGTTTGTACCATGAAGAAGCCGTTGCCTTCAAGCGCAAGGTCAAAATCATTGCCTGTCTCTGTCAGAACACCCTGGGTATACTGGGAAGTAATTGCAGAATTTCTCACTCCCAGCCCCACCTGAATTCCGTAAGGCTTCGCATCTCCGTTATTATCCGTGGCCTGTGCCTGTATTGTCTGGTATAATAAAGACTTAAATTCTGCTGCTTCCTTTTTATAGCCCGTTGTATTAATATTAGCCAGATTATTGGATATCGTATCTACATTGGTCTGTTGCGAAATCATCCCGGACGCTGCGGTCCATAAGGATCTCATCATATGCATTTCCTCCTATTATACTCTGGTAGCTCCTGTATCATGATCTCCAGCACCTATGGCAGCGGCACTTCGTGCCTTGATATGCACTCATCTTCGTAAACACATAAATGTGTTTTCACATAAATGTGTTTTCACATACAGTGTATTCACATACAGTGTATTCACATACAGTGTATTTACATACATATACATCCGCATGCACTGTATAATGTCTATCACATTATACCTTACCAACAGAATTAGCCGCAAGATCCAATGTATTGTCGATGGATTTTATCATCTTCTGATTCGCTTCATAGGCTCTGGTAATGGTAATCATCTCAACCATCTCGGACACCACATTCACATTGGACTGCTCTGTATAACCCTGTCTCACCAGCGCACCGCCGTCCGCCTCCACGGCGCCTTCCAGTGCCTGATACCTTGTATCACCCTGCTTGGTTAAGTAATCATAGTCTTCAAAGTCTACGATCCGGAGGGTATCCAAATATACACCATCTGCATAAATACCTCCGGCCGCATCAATCACTACCTCAGCCGTATCAGTTGGTATTTGTATCTCTCCGCCTTCACCCATCAGGTGATTTCCATCCTCGTCCACGATGTAACCATCCTTGGTCATGGTAAATGAACCATTTCGTGTGTATTGTGTGCTTGCATTTCCTGCTCTGTCAGTTACCGATAAGGCAAAAAAGCCCTTGCCCTCCAACGCCAGATCATAGGTATTCGAGGTCCTTCTCAGAGAACCCTGTCCATAATCGGTATATACCTCGCCCAGCTTTACTCCCAAGCTCATATTACCTATGGGACGGTCGTGAAA
>JAEZFH010000006.1 GCA_023437885.1 Bacillota bacterium
GGTACGAGGGAGCATTTCTACGATGCCTTGACTTACGGTAAGGCAGATGCTGTTCTTGCGGCATCGCTGTTCCATTACAAAGAGATGGAGATCATGGATTTGAAGAATTATCTTCAAGACAAAGGCATCAGCGTACGCTTGTAATTCCGGCGGAGAAGACGGCGGCAGAGGGTCCCGTTCTAAGGCAATCAGGAAATATGGTCAAAGGAAACAATAATAAAAGCCGGAAGGAGTCACACAATTTGTGCTTCCAGCCGGCTCATTTAAATGAATAAATGTTAGTATTGATAAGTGAATACAAGCATTTGATAAATGAATACAAGCATTTGATAAATGAATACAAGCATTGATAAAAGAATACAAACATTGATAAACGAATGCTTGCATTCTTTAGGAAGAGGTTAAAACTATGGGTGCAATTAGCAACGACTGGCTGAATGCAATTGGAAGCGAATTCCGCCAGCCTTATTATAAGGAGCTTTATGAATTTGTAAAATCAGAATATGGCAGATACATTATTTATCCGAATGCAAATGATATCTTTAACGCATTTCATTTCACCCCCTTGGGAGAGGTCAAGGTAGTGATCCTGGGGCAGGATCCGTATCATAATGTAGGACAGGCTCATGGGCTCTGTTTCTCAGTGAAGCCCGAGGTTGAGATACCGCCCTCCCTTGTGAATATCTATAAGGAGCTTCAGGATGATATCGGCTGCTTCATTCCGAATAACGGGTATCTGGAGAAATGGGCAAGGCAGGGAGTATTATTGCTGAATACTGTGCTGACAGTAAAAGCCCATCAGGCCAATTCCCACCAGGGCATGGGTTGGGAACGTTTTACCGATGCTGTAATACAGGCTGTCAATGCTCAGGACCGGCCGATTGTGTTCTTATTATGGGGCAGGCCGGCACAGCTTAAGAAGACAATGCTTAATAACCCGAAACACCTGATTCTGGAAGCTCCACATCCAAGTCCCTTGTCGTCATACCGAGGATTTTTTGGAAGTAAGCCGTTCAGCAGGACCAATCAATTTTTAGCCCAACATGGATTGGCGCCTATTGACTGGCAGATAGAGAATGTGTAGCACTTAACAGCACCTTATCTTTAATACATAATTGTGTTCTAGGTTCCCGGCAGTTCGCTTGTTTGTTATAGTTAAAGAGAAGTATATCGATACCACATTAATCAATCAGAGACTTTATTGGTCAATATAGGGGTATAGCGAAAGACGGAGGTTTCGGATGGAATACAGATTGGAAGAGATGGGAAGCTTTTTTGACACCAGAAGTGATACCTATGAAGAGCATATGCTGACGCAAGTAGATGGTATGGGAGATGCTTATCATGAGATTGCCCGGTATGTTCCGGATAAGAAGGAGATGAAGCTGGTGGATCTGGGCTGTGGAACCGGGTTGGAGTTAGAGGAGATTCTATTGAAGCACCCGGAAATGACAGTGACTGGTATTGATTTATCCCTGGAAATGTTGCGGCATTTGCAGAATAAATTTGCGAAGCATAACATTAGATTACATCAGATGAGCTATTTCGATTTTGACTATGGAGTAGAGGAGTATGACTTGGCTTTGTCCTGTATGACGCTTCATCATTTCAATCATAAGGATAAGAGTCTTTTGTATACCAGGCTTTGTCAGGGGCTGGTTGACCATGGAAGATATGTGGAATGTGACTATATGATCGAAGACCAGGCGCTGGAGGAGCATTATTACGCAGAGAATGATAGAATTCGTAAAGAGCATGGTATCTCGGAGGGATTTTATCATTACGATACCCCCTGCACAATTGAAAATCAGATTAAAATGCTGCTTCAGGCAGGCTTCTCCAAGGTTGAAAAGGTATTTCACAGGGGTAATACAGTGATTCTTGTTTGTGATAAATAGGTAAATAGATAGCCATTTGTAATTTTCCTTGTCAGTATCTGTCTGTCCGCACTGGCAGAGTGCGGATAGATTATCTTTGAAGTCGGGTAATACCACGGATTTAACATTCGGGGCTGTTTCAAAACTAATTAATAAATTAGTGGGGAGACAGCTCAATTTTTATGCCCTGAAATCAAGAATTCGGATTCCGAAGGATTCTTATAAACGGTATCCTTAGGTCATGTAAATAACACAATTACACAAGAAGGATTTTCTTTTTTGTAATTAATCCATGACCGAATGTATTTTCATAAAATAAGGGATAATAGGTATACTTTAATAAAGTAGATTCAATTTATGAAATACGAGTCGGAGGACATTATAATGAAGAAGCATGAGAAAGGATTATCAGCCTGGCAGCTTACAATGATGGCCATGGGTTCGGTAATCGGCGGATCATTTTTTCTGGGTTCGGCAGTTGCGATACAGGCAGCAGGTCCGGCAGTAATCATATCTTTTGTTTTGGGAGGAATATTGATATATTTTATCCTGTATGCATTGTCGGAATTAACGGTAGCTAATCCCCATTCCGGCTCCTTCTACACCTTTACAGCGAAGGTATTCGGTCCGGGAGCAGGCTTTGTGATCGGCTGGGTGTATTGGACCGGAATGGTACTCGCAATGTCCAGTGAGGCCACGGCAGTATCCATCCTGGTGCGGGAGTGGTATCCGGATATCTCCATCCCAGTTTTGGGAAGCGTAATCATCATTGGAGTGACCTTGCTGAATCTTTTGGGAGCGGACAAGCTTAGCAAGCTGGAAAGCAGTCTGGCGGTGGTTAAGGTACTCGCGGTTATTTCATTTATTATATTAGCGGTGCTGCTGATTGCCGGATTCATCCGGGGAGTTGATGCGGTTGGTATCGGTGAGATGGCCAGAGAACCCTTCCTGCCGGGTGGGATTCGCAGTATTGCCGGCAGTATGCTGATTGTTATATTCTCCTATGCCGGTTTTGAGATTATCGGACTTGCGGCATCGGAAGCCGGGAACCCCAGTAAAACGATTCCCAGGGCAATCCTTTATACGGTGATTGGCTTGGTGGGGCTGTATATCCTGTCGGTACTGGCATTACTGCCGCTAATTCCGACGGCGGAATTAACCGAGGATGTCAGCCCTATGGTTGCTGCTTTGAGCCGCTGGGGTATGGGCTGGGCCGGAGCTGTCATTAACTTTATTCTGGTGACAGCAATCCTGTCAACTATGATGGCAGCGATGTTCGGTCTTGGTCGTATGATGCGCTCGGTAGCAGAAGAGGGACATGCACCCAAATGGCTTCGGGATAAAACGGATGTACCTTTCCGGGGGATACTCTTCTCGGGCTTTGCAATGCTGATCGGTCTGGCAGCCGGATTATTATTCCCCAGAGTATATCTGTTTTTAATCAGCTCAGGAGGCTTTGCTACCCTGTTAACTTATGCTGCGATTCTTGCTACCCACATCCGCTTTCGCAAATGCAACGGCTGTCCGCCGGAAGGAAAATGCCAGATGCCCGGGTATCCCTATACCTCCTGGATCG
>JAEZFH010000028.1 GCA_023437885.1 Bacillota bacterium
GTCCCAGGGTGCGACGGAACAGGCCAGCGCAGTGGAAGAATTGTCCTCCTCGCTGGAGGAGATCTCTGTTCAGACCAAGCAGAATGCGGAGAATGCAAATCAGGCAAATATTCTGGCGGAGGCAGCAAAGGAGAATGCCAATACAGGGAACGAGCAGATGAAAGAGATGCTCAAGGCAATGGATGAAATTAATGAATCGTCCACCAGCATATCCAAAATTATAAAGGTAATCGATGATATCGCCTTTCAGACCAATATACTGGCGCTCAATGCCGCAGTAGAAGCTGCAAGGGCAGGACAGCACGGAAAAGGATTTGCAGTTGTGGCGGAGGAGGTTCGAAACCTTGCCGCACGTTCGGCGAAGGCAGCAAAGGAAACTACGGCAATGATTGAAGGCTCCATTCAGAAGGTGGATGGAGGAACCAGAATTGCCAACCGGACGGCAGAAGCTCTATCCAAGATTGTTAATGATATCACAAAGGTTGCATCTCTGGTAGGTGACATTTCCTATGCTTCCAATGAACAGGCATCCGGTATCACCCAGGTGAATCAGGGGATTATTCAGGTCTCCAACGTGGTTCAGACTAATTCGGCAACCTCGCAGGAGAGTGCTGCTGCCAGCGAGGAGCTCTCCGGACAGGCTGAGATGTTGAAAGATCAGGTGAACCGCTTTAGTTTAAAGACTCAGGGAGAATACCATAGAGCCTATACGGCATCGGAGACCGTAAGCTCCAATGTATTGAAGATGCTGGATCAACGAAAGGCCAAGAGAAATCTGGGGCCCTCCCAGTACCAGGAGAAAGAGGCAGCAAGCAAAATAAAACTGAATGATCATGAATTCGGTAAGTATTAATCCTCATAATAGTTAGCTTCGCCGCAGGGAGAGAAAATACGATTCCATAGGAAGTAAATCAGGTATATTGCTCTTACCTATGGAATTAGCGAGCCGTTTCAATGGGAAATGAGACCTAGTTTCAGGAAAAACTTCCCTCCTTGCGGGCAGCTTGAATTGACAAAGGGGATAAATTAATAATATAATTTATCCGAAAGACGTAATATGGAGAAAATGCATGGAATTTGACGCAAAACAGAGAAAAGAGTATATCGTTCTGCAGGCGGTTACATTAATCAGCGAGAAGGGCATCAATCATGTGTCCACAAAGGAAATTGCAAAGAGGCTGAACATATCGGAGGGCTTGATATTTAAGCTCTTCCCCAGGAAAAGTGATATTATCCTGGCGGTTTTGGAGCATCTGTCCATCTATGACAAGGATATGTATATTACCGCCTTGGACAAGAATGAGAATGCTTATGATGCAATATGCTTTTATATCAATTCTTTTATGATTTACTATGAGAATTATCCGGAGATAACTGCAGTCAATATGGCATATGATTCCCTACGGGGGGATCCCATACTGGAGCAGAAGGCGAGCAGCATATTCCAGAACCGGATTTATTATCTGTCCCAACTGCTGGATAAAGCCCGGGCGGAGAGCGAAACCTGGGGCACCCTTCCTTCGGAAGATTTTGCGATTATGATTTTATCAACGATTCGGGGAATGTGCCTGAAATGGAGACTGGAGAACTATGGGTTTTTACTTCGGGAAAGAACGATGGCTGCCATACTTCGAATTCTGGAGGGATTGAAACCGGTAACGTAGAATTTTTCTGCGGCAGCTTCACAGATAGGAACAAAGGGAGGACGCATATGTCAGAGTTTGGTCAAAATGAGCAAATGCTTGAAATATATTTATTTGAAACACTGCATAATATTGAACAGCTGGAAAACTGTATTCTTGAAATTGAGAAGACGGAAAGCTGTACAGAAAACTCCATCAATGAAATTTTCCGCATCATGCATACGATCAAGGGATCGTCTGCAATGATGCTTTTTAACAATATTGCAAATCTAGCCCATGCAATGGAGGATTTGTTTTATTTTATCCGGGAGAAAAAACCGCAATTCATGGATACCCGCATCTTATCCGAGCTGCTTCTGGAGGGAATCGATTTCCTGAAAATAGAATTGGAGAAAATACAGAATCAGGATATGCAGGAACAGGACGGAGCGGAATTAATGGTTTCCATCAGGGAGTTCCTGCAGGATTTAAAGCAGAGGAATGCATCGGAGCTCCTGCCGGAGGAGCAGCCTGCTTTTCCTGAAAAAATACAATATTATATCATCCCGGACAAACCCCTGGCCTCCTCCTCGATTCATTATTATAAAGCGACGCTGCATTATGAAGACGGCTGTGAGATGGAAAACATCCGTGCTTACTCCGTCATACATAATCTTAGGCAGTTCACGGATGATATCGCCTGTATCCCCGGTGATATTATAGAAAATCCGGATACCATTGCCTGGATTCGGGAAAAGGGATTTGTGGTCTATCTGAGAATAAACATGGCATATCAGGAAATGCAGGATTTCTTTGAAAAAACAATATTTTTGGACAGACTGGAGCTGCTGGAGCTGCCGGATGACAGTGAGTATGCAGAGCTGGAACGAGAGGTTCTTCCAAACCGTGCAGAGGAAGAGATTAAGCTTCCCCAGACCAAGCGAATGATGGAAGCAAAGCAGAAGGACCGGGAAGCGGCTGCCTCCGGGACAGCCCAAAGCCTGATCAGTGTTAATGTGGCCAAGCTGGATAAGCTCATGGACCTGATGGGAGAGATGGTGATTGCGGAAGCCCTGGTTACCCAGAACCCGGATCTGGACGGATTGGAGCTGGATAATTTCAATAAGGCTGCAAGACAATTACATAAAATCACAACGGAATTACAGGATATTGTCATGTCGATCCGAATGGTACCCCTGGCCTCCTCCTTCCATAAGATGCACCGTCTGGTGAGGGACATGAATAAGAAGCTGGAGAAAGAAACGGAATTATCCCTGGTTGGTGAGGAAACAGAAGTAGATAAAAATATTATTGAGCATATCTCTGATCCGCTGATGCATCTGGTGCGTAATTCCATTGACCATGGAATTGAGGATGCAGACAGCCGGGAAGCGGCCGGAAAGCCAAGGGCCGGCAAGATTACCCTGGAAGCCAGGAACTTGGGCAGTGATGTCATGATTATGGTAAAAGATGATGGAAAGGGGCTGAGCAAGCAAAAGCTGATAGACAAGGCAAGGCAGCGGGGGCTGCTGGTGAAGCAGCCGGAGGAAATGACCGAGCGTGAAATCTTCAGCCTCATATTCCGGCCCGGCTTCTCAACCAAGGACATGGTCAGCGAATTCAGCGGCAGGGGCGTGGGCATGGATGTAGTAACTAAGAACATAGAGGCCATTGGAGGATCAGTAAATATTGACAGCAGGGAAGGGCTTGGAACCACAATCTCACTTAAGATACCTTTGACTCTGGCTATTATTGACGGGATGAATGTCCGTGTCGGCGGCTCCAGGTATACGATCCCTACTATGGCAATCAAGGAATCCTTTCGGCCTGAGGCGGAGGATATTATTATCGATCCCGACGGAAACGAAATGATTATGGTCCGGGGCAATTGCTATCCCATCCTTAGGCTTCACCGGATATACCAGGTTGAAACAGAGATTGTTGATTTTACCGAGGGAATTTTGATCATGGTGGAGCAGGAGGAAAAGACCATATGTATATTTGCGGATGAACTGTTGGGTCAGCAGCAGGTGGTGATCAAAGCCCTGCCCAGTTTAATCAAAAGGGCAAGAAAAATAAAAGGCATCTCCGGATGTACTCTGCTGGGTGACGGAAATATCAGCCTGATTTTGAATATGGCCGATCTGATCTGCTAACCGGCTTCAGAGTGGAAGAGAGGAAGTATGAACGTGTTTGTCAATGATGATTATGAAAAGGATCAGGAATATCTGGCAATAGCGTTAAACTGTATTGGTGACGGAGTCATTATTACGGATTTGTCAGGGAATATCCGGTATATGAACGCAATGGCCCAGACCCTGACCGGGTGGAGCAGCCGGGAAGTGTATGGGAAGCATCTGGATTGTGTTCTGTCCCTGGTACACATTCATACGATGCAACCGCTGAAGAACCCGCTTGAGGAGGTACTGAAAACACTGGATAAGGTAGGGCTTCGCAAAAATACCGCACTGGTTACCAGGAATGGGCTGAGATATGTCCTTTCGGCCAGTTATTCCCCAATCCGTGATTCAATGGATCTGGTTACGGGTGTAATCATTGTATTCCGCGATATTACCATGGTAAAACGGCTGGAGGATGAGGTGGTCAATGAAAGGAATAACCTGGCCCTGGCCTTTGAGGCGCTGCCCATCGGTATTCTGCTGGTGGATCAGGAGAGGGTGATCCGGCAGGCCAATAAGGAAATCTCGAATCTCTTTCAGACGGACCGGCAGGAGCTGTCTGGCAATCGGTTGGGTGAAGGGCTGCAGTGCACCTACAGCCTTGAAAGTGGCTGCGGAAACAGCCGCTACTGCGCGATCTGCAATATGTGGAGCAGAATACGGCAGGTAATGGAGGCAGATCAGCCCTGTAAGGATGTAATTATCCGGCATAGCTTTATTGTAAAGGAGAAAATAATCTCTCCTTGGTTCAAGATTAATTTTGTTCCGATTCAGATGGATGGGAACAAATATGTGATATTGGCAATCGATGATATCACGGAGATGAAGCGCAGTGAGGAGGCACTTCGGGTCAGTGAAGAAAAATACCGGCGATTATTTGATAACGCAACTGACAGCATTCTCCTGCACCTGTACGATGAAGACCAAAATACCAGCCGTATCATTGAAGCAAATGAAACCGCCTGCAGAAAGCTGGGATATACCAAAGAGGAGCTGACGAGTCTGGGGCTGCAGGATATCCGGTCGGAAGAGATGAAGAATAAGCTGCCGGAAACCTACCGAAATTTGCTGCAGAGGGAGCATTATGTCTATGACTCAGTCCACGTCGCCAAGGACGGAAGGAAGCTCCACTTTGAAGTGAGCGGGCATTCCCTGATGATGAACGGAAAGAAAGTCATAATGACGCTGTGCCGTGATATCACGGAGCGGCTGAATGCAGAGCGGATGATTCGGGAAAGCCAGAAAAAATACCAGAGTATTTTTGCCAATATGACGGATGCATTTCTCCTGCTGCGGGCTATTGCTGATGAGGCGAATCACCCTGTGGATTTTGAACTGGCGGAAGCAAACCATTCTTCCGAACTGATGCTCAATTTTAAAGTCGAAAAATCTATGGGATGCCGGATATCCCAAATATATCCTGAGTTTCTAAAGGATCTGCTGACCAGAATCTCAGTGATACAGGGGTTATACGGCAGCTTCGAGCATGTGCCGGTCTATGAATATCAGGACGGAAACAGCGGGCGTTGGTTCCAGGTGTCAGCATTTGTACCGATTGAGGGAATGCTGGCTATGATTCTGTCCGAGATTACTGACCGCAAGACGGCAGAGATTAGGTTAGTGGAGAGCCAGAAGAAATTAGTGACGGCAAAAGAGGAGGCGGAAGCGGCAAACCGGGCAAAGTCCGAGTTCCTCGCCAATATGAGCCATGAGATCCGCACTCCGATTAACGGCGTCACAGGAATGATTGATCTGACTTTGATGACACCGTTGAGTGAGGAGCAGGGCAATAATCTGGTGACTGCCAGGAATTGTGCCGATTCCCTGTTAAATATTATTAATGATGTTTTGGATTTTTCCAAGATGGAGGCGGGGAAATTCAGTATAAATAATTCCTGTTTCTGCCTTCAGGAAATACTTCAGGAGCTGTACAAAATCCACAGTGTCCGTGCGAAAGAAAAAAAGCTGGAGCTTCTGGTTACGTATTCTTTTGCGGAGCCGCTGTACTTATATGGTGATTCGAACCGGCTGCAGCAGGTTCTGAATAATCTGATTAATAATGCAATTAAGTTTACGGATCAGGGCAAGGTTGTCATTCATATCCATAAACTCTCTGAAGCCGATGAAAATATCCAGTTGGAGTTTACTGTGAAGGATACGGGAATCGGCATCTCTGAGCAGAATACGTCAAGATTGTTCAAGAGCTTCAGTCAGATAGACGGGTCCTATACCCGCAAGCACGGAGGTACGGGCCTGGGTCTGATTATTAGCAAGCAGCTGGTGGAAATGATGGGCGGCAGGATAGAGGTTCAGAGTGAACCCGGGAAGGGCAGCGCATTTTGCTTCCAACTTCCTTTTCAGGAAGGGAAGGGAACGGAGCAAAAATCTTTGCCGGCGGTCAGCACGGCACCGAGACGAAGCTATCATATTCTGGTGGCGGAGGATGATCCGGTGAATCAAAGGGTATTCTTTCGCTTGCTTGAGAAACAGGGGCACCGGGTTATTGTTGCGAACAACGGGGTCGAGGCAGTTGAGGCAGTGAAAAAGCATAGCTTTGATCTTATCTTTATGGATATCCAGATGCCTGTGATGGATGGTGCGGAAGCCGTAAGGCACATCAGAAAGCTGGAGAAACGGCATATACCGGTGATAGCAGTAACGGCTTTTTCGCTGCTTGGGGACCGGGAACGATTTCTAGCAATGGGTATGGATGAATATATATCAAAGCCCATTAAGACAAAAGAGCTGCTGGCACTGATGGATCAACTGGTTGCCGCCGGGGAACCGGAGCCGGATTACAGTGAAATTCCCAAGGTCAATGAAAGGGGAGAGCTGGAATTTGTCAATCATTTCAGCACGAAAACCCCGGAAGAATTAATTCAGGCAATAAAACAGGCGGATAAGCTTCTGAATGATGTGGTGGTACTTGTATTAAACAGCAATTATATTGAGGTAGAGGAGTCTATTCATAACATCAAGGAATTGTTTGACCAAATGGAGGCTCAGGAGCTGAAGGATGCCGCATTCAAGATAGAGCTAAGTGCACGCAAGGGAAAATATCAGACTCTTTGGGAAGAAGTCAACCACTTGATCTTTCGGTTTGAAACCCTGAAAAAGTCAGTCTCACAGAAGGAGGAATAACAATGCTGAAAATTTTAATTGCAGAGGATGATTTTGCAAGCCGTAAGTTCTTAAGCACCTTTTTGTCCCAGTACGGAGAATGTGATGTGGTGGTCGACGGGCTGGAAGCAATCGACGCATACATGATAGCAATGAGAGAGAAGAAGCCCTATGATCTGATCTGTCTGGACATCATGATGCCCAAGATAGATGGGGTAAAGGTATTGAGAGCAATCCGGGATATGGAGACGAAAAAATATATTCTGCCGGAGAAACGGGTGAAGATAATAATAACAACTGCATTGTCCGAAGCGGAATTAGTTCATGAAGCCTTTGAATATGGATGTGAGGCCTATGCCTCCAAGCCGATTAAAACAGACAAGTTCATTGAGGTCATGCATAAGATCGGATTGTTGCCAGAGATAGAGCATCAATGATGCATTTGCTACAGCATACCAGAAGCGTCCCGTGTATTTCCTTATACAAAATACGATAAAATTAGATAAAATTTGACACAAAAGAAAAATGTAACGTATAATATCTACATATACTGGCCGATTAAATATGAAGGTGGGCTCACTATGCAGAGAAAGAGTAAAATACTTAAGATAATGACATTAAAGACAAATGAGATAAAAGAATGGAAGCATCGTAATGAGGCAGTTTCCATTTCGGTGATTTATGCAATCTTTGGGATACTTTGGATTCTGTCATCGGATCTGCTTTTAGAAAATATTATTCCGGATATCGAGCAATATAAGCATTTTCAGACTTACAAGGGCTGGTTTTATATCTTTATCACGACCCTGATGGTTTACCTTCTGGTACGTAAAGGGCTGATACTGCTTAAAAACGAGTTAATTAAGACTGCGGCGGCCTATGATAAATTACAGGTTGCCCATGAAGATCTGATGAAAACCGAGGCTGAGCTGATCTATCAGAAGAAGTTAAATGATAATATAATATCGGAGGCCCCTATTTTTATTGTTACCCATGATGAGCACAGACTGATCAGCTTTAATCCCTATTCACAAAAGGTTTGCGGCTATACAGCCGAGGATTTGAAGGGTATAACCTGGATGGATTTGATGGTACCACAGGAATACCGGAAGAATTTGTATAATATATTCGAGGAGATCCGTGACAGGAAGCAAATATATAATTATGAATGCCCCCTGATAACCAAGGACGGATCGGTAATTAACATCTTATGGAGCAGTAATTTGCTCTCCTCACCCACGGACCCTGACCAGACTTATTTTGTATCCTTCGGTGCGGATATCAATGAGCGCAAGCGCTATGAGGAGAAGGTGAAGTATCTTGCCTTCTATGATGCTTTAACAGGACTTGCTAACCGGGCCATGTTTGAGAGTGAGATTAACAGACATCTGCAGCAGGCGGCGGGGAGCTTTATGATTGCCTACATTGATATTGATAATTTTAAGACCATTAACGATTCCATGGGACATCAGGTAGGAGATCTGTTTTTGGTCTATCTTGCGGAAGGCCTGAGAGCGGAGGTTTCCGAGCCAAACTTTGTTGCTAGGCTCGGAGGAGATGAGTTTGCGATCCTGTTTTTATCAATATCCAGAGAGGAACTGCTGGAGCACATTGACAGGATCAGAAACCGTATCAGTAAATCCTGGACTATTGAGAATTATCAATTTTATATCTCCATGAGCATCGGTGTGGTGCATTGCCCGAAGGATGGCAGTGATTCTACGGTACTGCTGAAAAATGCGGACATAGCCATGTATGAGGCAAAGAGAGAGGGCAAGAACCGGATTCTGTTCTATCAGGAGAGGATTAATGAAGAGAATTTCCGGCATATGAAGATGATCAACAACCTGCAGTACGGGATGGAGGATGAGCAATTCCTATTATATTATCAGCCTCAACTAGATCTCAAGTCTGGTAATATCATTGGACTGGAAGCCCTGGTTCGATGGATTCATCCTACGGAGGGCTTTATCTCTCCAGGAGAATTTATTCCGATTGCGGAGGATTCCGGTCAGATCTATAAATTAGAGCGCTGGATCATAGCCAAGGCGCTTCAGCAGAAGAAAATACTGGAGCAGCAAGGCTTTACGGATATTGTTATGTCCATCAACCTGTCGGGCAAAACTCTGACCAGCTCCATCAACTTTAATGAGCTGGAGCAGATCATAGCACGAGCTGAGGTGGATTTTAGCCAAGTTGTAATTGAGATTACAGAGACAGCCAATATATCGGATGTGGATATCGTGATTCATCATTTGAACCGTTTGAAGACCTTGGGTATCCGGGTGGCACTGGATGACTTCGGCACCGGATATTCCTCCCTGAATTATCTTAAAAAGTTCCCGATTAATATTATCAAGCTGGATAAAAGCTTCATTGATGCAATCATTGAGAACAAGGTGGATACCCTGTTAATCAAGAATATCCTTACACTGGCTCATGATCTGGAGTTTGAAGTAATCGCTGAAGGAATTGAGACAAGAGAGCAATTGGAATTTCTCAAGAAGCATAATTGCGGTTCAGGGCAGGGCTACCTGTTAAGCAGACCTGCTCCTGAAGAAAAAATACATGAATTATTAAGAAACCGTTTTGTATTTGAGGTATAGGGGGAATCCGCTTCTTCTTCGAGGAAGTGCGCTATTTCCTGAGGAGGTGCTATTTTTCTTCTTCCTCAGCTTCCTTAACGATCGCATCCAAAACATTAATGAGATCGTGAATGGTATAGAGTTCTACATTCCTTTCCAGAATAGTATTTTTCAATTCTATGGATAAGGTTTCGAATTTGTTGCGGATTGCTGGAGCTACATATGACATAATATCACCCGTATTCATTAAATTTGGCATAGAGAGGGCTGCCATTCCCGATTGTAGTCAACGGAAGAACATGAGAATCAAATTGATGAATTCCGTAAGGTCAAGACATGATATTTGTTTCATTCTCTCCTGCAGGTATCACTTATTGCATGAGATATGAAACAGGTATGGTGTCTTTTTTATGGAATAAGCCGTATGCATCTGCCGTAAGATCCTTTTTTGTGTCCGTCTATTCTATATCATTTCCGATTGAAAGGATATTATGTATTGGCGGTAAGGATTTATTTTTAACGGCTTCACACAAGGGAAGGCTTGACTTAAGATTTTTTTTAGAAATAGTTTATAGATTATATATTGATAATTTGTTCTATATGATGTATAACATATATTGCAGGTAGATAAATAATTCATTAATACAGGATATCACTTGTCAGGTTCAACCGGTATAATTGAAAAAATGTATCGGCAGAATAAAACAATGAGAAAGAAGGAGTGGTTATTATGTTAAGACCAGCATTATTTGAACCTACCGGACCTTTATTTTTTGACAGAGTATTTCATGACTTCTTTGGAAACGGCTTCAGCCAATTCGATAATTTTAGCACGGATGTAATTGATAAGGGAGACAGCTATCTGTTGCAGGCTGAATTACCGGGTTTCAACAAGGATGAGATCAGAATCGATCTTGACAGGGAGACGCTGACGATATCGGCGGATCACAATGAGGAAAAAAAGGAAAACAAGGATAATTATGTTAGACAGGAAAGACGTTACCGTTCCTACTGCAGAAGCTTCCATATCCCAGGAATACGCAAGGAGAATATTCGGGCAGCATACAATAACGGGGTATTGGAGGTAGCTCTTCCGAAGGAGCAGTCAGCTTCAGAGGAACCGAAACGAATTGAAGTCAAGTAATGTTCTGCAATAAAAGAAACCCAAAATGAATTGTTTTTTAAACTCGTTTTGGGTTTCTTTTTAAATTGGGAAGACATCAAAGATATCGGGGACACCAAAGGTATCACGGACGTCAAAGATTTCAGGGACACCAAAAGTATCACGGACGTCAAAGATTTCAGGGACATCAAAGATGTCAAAGATGTCGTGGGTATTATGTAAAGGGATTTTCCGTTTTATAAAGCATACCCTTTGGCTGATTAAAGCCAATATCAGTTACACCCAGGTACCGGAATACTTCAAACAGAGATTTTCCATAATGACCGAAGGCTACGGCCCCATGATGAGGATAATTTTTTTCTATCAGCACATGACGGTAGAAACGTCCCATTTCCGGGATGGCGAAGACACCGATGGAACCGAAGGAACGGGTAGCTACCGGAAGAACCTCACCTTCAGCCACGTAAGCACGCAGCTTGGCATCGGCTGTACTTTGCAGTCGGAAGAAGGTAATCTCGCCTGGAATAATATCTCCCTCCAGTGTTCCGCGGGTAATATTTGGTTCCTGGTCCGGCTCAAGGCTGCGAGCCATAATTTTCTGATGCTTCATGGAGGAATGGCTCAGCTTGCAGATGGCGGTATTCCCACAGTGGAAGCCCATGAAGGTATCTCTGTGCCCATAGGAATATCTGCCCTTAATCTCCGATTCGTACATATCCTCGGGAACCGTGTTGTTGATATCAAGTAGGGTAACGGCGTCTTCACTGACGCAGGTACCGATATATTCGCTCAAGGCACCATAGATATCCACCTCGCAGGATACCGGATAGCCCTTTGCAGTCAGGCGGCTGTTCACATAGCAGGGCACAAAGCCGAATTGGGTTTGGAAGGAGGGCCAGCATTTGTTGGCAAAGGCGATATATTCTCTGGAGCCCTTATGCTCTGCAGCCCAATCAAGAAGAGTGATCTCGTACTGGGCAAGCTTGGGCAGAATACCGGGCATCTTATTTCCGTCGCCGAGCTCCTGCTCCATGCTGCGGATTACCTCAGGAATGCGGGGATCCTCCGCATGGGCATGAAAAGCCGCGAACAAATCCAATTCCGAATTTTCCTCAATTTCCACACCAATATTATAAAGCTGCTGTATCGGAGCATTGCAGGCAAGAAAATCCTGGGGGCGGGGGCCAAAGGAGATAATCTTCAGGTTCTTCAATCCGAGAATTGCCCTTGCGATAGGTACGAAGCCGCCAATCATATCCGCCACCTGGAAAGGTGTGCCTACCGGATATTCCGGTATGTAAGCCTTGATACCCCGCAGCTTGAGATTATAGCTGGCATTCAGCATACCGCAATAAGCATCTCCTCTGCCGTCGAGCAGATCCTCTGCGCTTTCCTCAGCTGCGGCAACAAACATGACGGGTCCGTCGAAGTATTTGGCAAGCAGGGTCTCAGCCGTCTCCGGGCCGAAATTGCCGAGATAAATTACCAGGGCATTGCATCCGGCATCCGTTACTTCCTCCAGCGCCTTCTTCATATGAAGTTCATTTTCCACAGTGGTGGGGCACTCATAAATGTTGCCGAATTTCTGTTCATAGGCGGCTGCCACAGCTTTTCTTCTGCTGGCGGACAGCTTCATGGGAAAGCAGTCTCTGCTGACAGCAATAATGCCCAATTTCACTTTAGGTATATTCA
>JAEZFH010000068.1 GCA_023437885.1 Bacillota bacterium
AAGCAGGGATTGTTCTGGAGGATGACGATGTGCCCTCCCTGAGCTTCTTTCCCTTCTGCAAAGAGCTGCTGGAGAGATATAAGGATGACGAAAGAGTCAATATGATCTGCGGTATGAACAATACCGGTGTATGCGAATATACGCCCTATGATTATCTGTTTACCACCTCCGGCTCCATCTGCGGCTGGGCATCCTGGAAGCGGGTAGTGGATACCTGGGACGGGGAATATAAAATATTGAAGGATTCCTTTCACCTGAGGCAGCTAAAATGCTATATTGACACTTTTTCTGACGGAGGGGAGCATATCGGTAATTTAAAACGGCATCACCGTTCGGGAAAAGCCTATTATGAATCAGTGCTAAGCACCAGTATGCATCTGAATCACAGGCTGAATATTGTACCCGCGAAAAATATGATATCCAACATCGGTATCACTGCAAATGCAACTCATTCCGTATCCGATATCCGGATGCTGCCGAAGGGAATACAGAGAATTTTTCATATGCAGATCTATGAGATAGACTTTCCCATAAAGCATCCTCCCTATGTAATAGACGATACGGAATTCAGAAGCAGAATCAACCGGATTATGGGAAACGGACATCCTTTGGTACGGTATTACAGAAAAATTTCCAGCCTGTTCCTTCGAATCAAATATAAGGATTACAAAGGGTTGAAAAAAAGTCTGCTGCGTTTGTTTAAGAGAGGCTGACTGCCATAAGCAGGGCTTTGGAGCAGAGCAATTAAAGTGGAGAGGATGAAAGAAGAAAGCAGTGGGTAAGGATTATGAGTGATATCAAAGAAGCGGAGAGTGCCAGACAGATTAAAGCAGGCGCGGTATTAGGCTATATCACCATAGGGATCAACCTTATGGCAGGATTAATCTACACGCCCTGGATGATACGAAGCCTGGGACAGGATAATTACGGTCTTTATACCCTTTCGGTTTCTCTGATCGGAATTCTTGTCATGGATTTTGGGCTGGGAGCGGCGGTAACCCGCTTTCTATCCCTTTATAACGCGGAGAATGATGAGGAGGCGGTAAATAATCTTCTCGGAATTATTTACAAGCTGTTTATTTTGCTGGATATTATAATCGCAATCGTTCTGACTGTGGCGTATTTTCAGATCGGAGCGATTTACCGGGAACTTACCCCTCAGGAGATCAATAAGCTTAAGGTTATCTTTATTATTTCTTCTGCCTACAGCGTTATAACCTTTCCTTTTGGCACCCTGAACGGAATCCTTACCTCCTATGAGAAATTTGTACAGTTAAAGACCTGTGAGCTGTTCTATAAAATAATAAACATGAGCTTTATCATTGCGGCCTTGAGCCTTGGTTACGGTCTTTATACCCTAGTTTTTTTTAACGCGGTAACCGGCATCATTAATGTTTTGGTCAAGGTCTATTTTGTTAAGAAAACAACTAAAATTAAGGTGAATTTCCGTTATAAGGGAGGAAAAACCAAGGCTGAGATATTCCGGTTCTCCCTATGGTCCACGGTAATTAATATCGCCCAGCGCTTAATATATAACATCATACCCAGTATCCTTGGGATCTATTGCGGTGCCATAAGCATATCGGTATTCGGCGCATCCGCTACTATTGAAGGGATTGTTTTTACCTTTGCAGCTTCCATCAACGGATTGTTTCTTCCAAGGGTTTCCAGGATTATGGGGAAGGAGCACCGGGAGGAGAACCTTCTGGAGCTGATGGTTAAGGTAGGACGGATTCAGCTTTTCCTCATCGGGCTGATCTATATCGGTTTCCTGGCGGTCGGCAGGGATTTTATTGCCTTGTGGCTGGGGGACGGTTTTCAGAAGGCTTATGTCTGTATCCTCCTTCTGATATTGCCAAGTATCCTTGAGCTTCCCCAGCACATAGCTGGACTTACCGTGATTGCTGCCGGGATGGTGAAACTCCAGTCCGGTGTCTATGTCTTAATGGCTGTGATTAATGTCTTACTGTCCGTCTTTTTAACCAGAAAATTTCAGGAAGTGGGAGCTGCGGTGTCAGTCTGTTGTGCCTATCTGTTCCGGACGGCAGCAATGAACGTGATTTATCACCGCAAGCTGCAAATTAATGTATTCCGGTTCTTCCGGGAATGCTTTGTGAAAATGGGGGGCTGCCTTCTTATATCGTTAATTGCGGCAATCCTTATTGCAAATTTACCGGGAGGAAGTATCATTTGGTTTTTGTCAAAGGGTACCGCCATAGTAATGATTTATCTTGCGCTGTTCTGGAAATCCGGCTTGAATTCATATGAAAAGGAGTTGCTTTTATCCGTGGTTAAAAAAGCAACGGTACGGGTTATGAATAAAAAATAAAATCAATCGGTTAGGGGATGAGCTTATGAAAGTCAGATTAGGAATTATCATACTGCATTATAAGAATTTTCAGGAAACCATAGATTGTGTTCTCAGTGCCTTAAGGCAGCAGGGAGACGGATATGAAATCGTGATTTTGGACAATGGTTCCAATGACGGTTCCTTCGAGATGCTAAAAAAACTCTTCGGGAAGGTTCCCCATGTTACCGTGAAAAGGCTTAAGAAGAACCTTGGCTTTGCCAGAGGCAACAATTACGGCATCCGTTATTTACGGACGAAGTTCGGAGCAGAGAATTGTTTTATCTGCAACAGTGACGTGGTATTTGAAGAAACACTTTTCGAAGAGCTGCTGGCTGCGGAGGGAAAAGGAATCGGCGTGATATCCCCCTCTGTCTTTGATACGGACAGCAATCCGCAGCCTCTTTCCATCAATACAAAATACCCGTATAGAACCATTGTCTTTACCTGGCTGTATATCCTTTATATTAGCCTGCCGGAACGTTTTCGCAAAAATTTTCTTCTGTTTCTTCAAAAGACTCTGTTCAAGCTTTCGGGGAAACTGGTAAGGTGGCTTTATGGGCTGTATATCCGCATGTTTATGCAAAAACTTACGGGAAAAACAAGAACAAGGACGTTCGAAAGACCTAAGTCCAAAAGTCACGATAAGAAAGCAGAAAACATCTATCAAATTCAGGGCTGTGCCTTTTTGCTGACCAAGGAATACTTTCAATTTTATAACCAGCTGTATCCCAGAACCTTTTTATACGGTGAGGAACTAAATCTGATGGTTTACTTAAAAAAGGCGGGGCTCAGGGCAATTGCAGCAGCTACTTCCCCGGTAATCCATAAGGGGAAGCAGTCCTCCTTCGGGCTTTATCAAAGAGAAGGAGAGAAAAGGCGGCTCCAATTTGTCAGGCACAGCCTGTTTCATTCCCTTCCCCTTTTGTTTATGAGATGTGCCGCCATACGCAAGCAGTTTTAGGAAACCGAAGGACGTAAAGTGTATTTACAATCTCCTGCTAAAATGATATTCTGTAACCAGAGATAACGATATCAGGAATACAAATTGTATAAAATCGAGGTACTTCATGGGTAATTATAAAAGGCTGCTGCCGTTTCTGCTTCCTGTCTTTCTCCTTTCCGGCTGCAGTCCGGATAAGGAAGGGGACAGGATAAATGGATCAGCAACAGACATTTTTGTTGCAACAGATATTCATTATCTGGCGGGAGAATTGAATGATAAGGGAGAGGCTTTTCAAAAATATACTTCCTCCGGAGATGGAAAAGTACTCTCATATATTGAAGAGGTGACGGATGCGTTTCTTGATGAAGCAGCAAAGAAGCAGCCGGAGCTGTTAATTATCAGCGGAGATTTAACCAATAATGGAGATCGGGAAAGCCATGAGGCAATGGCGGAAAAACTCAACGGGCTGGAGAAAAATTCCGGAACACGGGTTTTTGTCATACCCGGGAATCATGACATAGCAAATCCCTGGGCAAGAGGGTTTCAAGGTGCAGAGCAATATATTGCCGACACGGTAGGACCCGATGAATTTCCAAAGATTTATAAGAATGCCGGCTATGATGAGGCCATTTCAAGAGATAAGGCTTCTTTAAGCTATCTGGCAGCAGCTACGGAGGATTTATGGCTGCTTATGCTGGATACCAGCATCTATGATTTTAATGAGCTGGTGGGGTCACCGACCACAAACGGAAGAATAACCTCAGACACCTTTGACTGGATCAGACAATGCAGTGAGTTGGCTAAGGAGAAGCAGGCAAGAATTCTGACGGTGATGCACCATAATTTATTCCGGCACAATGAGCTGCTGTATTCCGGCTTTACCCTGGAT
>JAEZFH010000070.1 GCA_023437885.1 Bacillota bacterium
TACCTGCAGACTTCCAAAGGAATGTATCCTAATGCACCCATCCTGGGGGGTGTAACTATCCCTCCATTTCGTTGGCTCCAGCCTTTCCTTCAGTCTTTTCACCGTCTTCAGAAGCCTGTCTGCAGACACCGGCTTGAGCAGATAATCAACCGCATCAAATTCAAAGGCATCAATGGCATATTGAGAATATGCTGTAACAAATACAATTTCCGTGTTGATATTTCTGCTCAGCAGCTCCTCCGCAAATTGAAGCCCATGAATCCTCCCCATCTCCATATCCAGAAAGACCACATCAATATTCTTGTCCTCCAACTGCGAAAGTGCCAGTCCGGCATCCGTGTATTTACCGCAAATACAGATATCCCCGATCTTCATCAGCATTCGTTCCAATACTTCCAGTGCAAGTTCTTCGTCATCTACCAATATTACATTCATTCTGATTCCCTGTCCTTTCAATCCGCCTGGTATTCTGTCCCTCAGCCGCTGCCTTTTATCCTGAGGGTTCCCTGAGAAACTCTGCTGCACTGCTTAAGGAATGATCAAAATATAACTAAACTTCTAATGTCCCATACTGATATTCCCTTGAAATATAAATCGTGATGCAGGTCCCGGAATTCCCAT
Organism: Bacillota bacterium; assembly: GCA_023437885.1. GTDB lineage: Bacteria > Bacillota > Clostridia > Lachnospirales > Lachnospiraceae > Mobilitalea. Next base: position 622 of record JAEZFH010000070.1, read on the forward strand.
TGCTATCCAGCCACAAGCCCGAACCCTTTAGCAGCCGGACTTTTTTTAATACATTGGAGAAACCAATTCGATGGTAATCTCCAAGTAATAGCTCCTGTTGCTTCTTTTCGGGTATGCCGGGTCCGTTATCTGATACTTTTATGATATATCCTCTGTCTAAATCCTTCTGTATACTGATTTGGATTGTTACTTTGGTATGGTTATCCGTAATTCCATGCTGGACAGCATTCTCCACTAAGGGCTGCAGGGTCAGGGCCGGCAGCATAAAGTAGATTGTTTCATCAATGTCATAGATGACCTCCAGACGCTCATTATAGCGCATTTTCTCGATTGCCAGATACGCCCTCATCAGCTCAAGCTCCCTGTCCAGAGGCACAAAGGAGTGATAGCCGGAGAAATCTAATTTTGCCCTGAAATACGTGGATAAATGCTGTAAGGCTTCGCAGGCCTTTTCTGTATCCTTATAGCTTAGCCCAATAATGGTATTTAAGGTATTGTAGAGGAAGTGGGGCATGATTTGAGCATGGAGATTCTTCAGCTCCTTCATTACTGCTCCTTCTACGGATTTCTTGGCAGAGAGCCTTGCCTCAATTCTTGCACTTAATTCTTCCCAGGAAATTGGTCTTGACAAAAAGTCACTTGCTCCTGATTGAAAGGATCTCTGCATATCCTTCGCTTGGCCCGTATCATCCAGAATAATGACAGGCAGCTCCGAGATATTATATTCTTCTCTAAGCTTCTGGCATAGCTCGTAGCCTGACATGTCGCTGAGAAGCAAGTCCGTAAGCACCAGGTCTACCTGGTTATTCTCAGCATACTCCAGGGCTTGTGTGCCGCTCCTTACTGCTGTGACCGGATACTTCAAAGCTGCCTTAAACCGATCTGCCTCTCCCTCGGTACGGACAACTCCTTCTACCACAAGAATCACTTCCCTGCCCGGCATCGTTGCCCTTTGCCTACCTCCCTGCACTGCCAAGAGTCTTCTTCTGTGCTCCGGCACCGCAGCTCTTTCCCCGGAGCTCTCAATTGCAGGATTCCCGGTCTGATCTCCCCTGATTTGTGCTGACTCTGCCAAAGGAAGGGTGAAGGTAAAGGCAGTTCCCTTACCTGGCTCCGATGCGGCCCAGATCTCTCCGCCCTGCAGCTTAATCAGCTTCCTTGCTATGGTTAACCCCAAGCCAAGCCCTTCCGCCTCCTGCCTCTTCTCCTGATAGAAGGCAGTAAATATTGTATTTAACTGCGCATGGTTCATTCCTATCCCCGTATCCTTCACTGTGATATGCACCAAATCTCCCACAGCTTCCACACGGACCGTAATCTCTCCCCGGCTAGTGAATTTAATAGCATTGTGCAGCAAATAATAGAGAATTTCTCTCAGTTTGTTTCGGTCTGCAAGAAAAATCGGAAATTGTTCCGGTATCTGCCTTCTCATATCAAGCAAATCATTTCTTGGAAGCAATAGCTCCAGTTCTCCCAAAAGCTCCGTAAAACCGGCTCCGTCCATCGGCTCCGGAAAGAACTCAGTATTTTCCGGCTGCTCTCCATAGGTCTCCAGCAGCTCTTCCAGAATACTGTTGATCTGCCACCCTTCCATATTAATTTTAAGAATTTCCTGTTTCTTAAGAATTTCCTTATTCTTAAGAATTTCTTTCTTCTTAAGAATTTCTTTATTCTTATGATGCTGACCTGCCGGAAGCTCCGTCTCCAAAAGCAGTTCCTCCGTGATATTAAGAATATCATCAATCGGCTTCTTCAGCTCCCAGGAGGTCCTGGCAAGAAATTGATCCCTTTCCTGATCCTTCAGCAGTAACTGCCGAGATAATCGGTCAACCCGACTGAAGGTAAGCTGAAACCGGTAATTTATATACAGGGTTATGCTGATTACCATAATCAGGAACAGAAATGTGGATATTTTCTCGATATTAATGCCGAATAAGAATTCGAAAATCAGTGTCAGCACATAGTACATAAAGGTGGAGGAAAATACCATGACATATTCCGTCCCTTCCACTCCCTTAATCAATGATTTTGACATTGTCCAAAGGATATAACCGTCACATACGATTACAATCGCTGATATGATCAGCTTGTGGTGCTGAAGAGTCATACCCGGTATCTCACTGATTCCGAACAACTCCCAATTGAAGACCGGACCGATCAGTAACAGAAGGATACTTAAAAGAATCACGATCCTTTTCGACATATAGGGGCGCAGAAGATAATATACTGCCATCATAAAGCAAAAAGTAGACAGATATATCAACTGAATCTGACCTTCATAAAACAACAGTATGTTTTTTGGAGGCGGTACGATCAGCAGAAGCAATCGTTTTCCGTTACCCGAGGTATACAGTGCCTGCAATAATAAAAACAGACTGAAGAAAAGGCCGTACTTCAGCTTTCGATTAAAAAAATAATTCCATAGAAAAAGAATTCCAAAAATAAAAAAACCTGAAATCATAAAAGCATCAGTACAAATAGTTAAATCACGGATTTTCATAATTCGATCGGCTGTCCCAAACTCAATGGATGGAATCCACTGCCCTTCAAACTTTATACCGGAGAGCTGTATTACCAACTCCAGCTGCCGGTTCTCTGACCGCCCAAATCCTTCCGGAGGCTGAAAAAACTGCCCTATCCCCTCTTCTTTCTGCTTTACTTCACTGTTATTGCAGACTCGTATTCCATTCATATAGATAACAGCAATATTCTGAAAGTCCCTGGCATTAATTCCATAGAGGGAATCCTCTCTCAGTTGGATTCTCAGCCGAAAGGTTCCCTTATCCAAATAAAGCCCTGGAGCTATTTCCTGATGAGCCTTGTTTGGAGAACTAACCAATATCCTTTGGTCAGAGTATTCCACAAACACATCCTGCCCTTGCTGGGGATTAATAATAATATTGGGATAAAACTCCCATTCTCCTCCAAGAATAATGCTTCTTTTTTTTACCATATCCAATTCTTCTAAGGATAGAATGCCATTTTCCGCTTCTAATACCTTCTTCTCCGGAAATGTGTTTAGCAGATAGAGACCGGCAGCATTAACTATGCCTATGAGGATACATATGATAATCGCTATTTTTACTCTCATTCTTCCATCCTTTCCGCTCGCACAGCCAGAAGCACCAGCCTTTACCTTCTATCAATCCTATGTATTAAAACAGTAACCGCAGCGCAGCAACTGCTGTCATCGCAATCACCAGATATCTGAAATATTTCTCATTAATTTTCTTTAAAACCAGGAAACCAAGTACGGCACCTATCGTAATTACAGGAAGCATCATCAGCGTAACCTTCCAGGATTTTAATCCAATATTATTCCATAAAAATGCCTGAAGCGGCAGTTTTGTAAGATTGATGGCAAAGAAAAACCAGGCATTGGTTCCCATCAAATTGTTTTTCTTAAAGCCCAACGCCAGCAAATAGATGCTGAAGATTGGTCCGGCGGCATTCCCGATCATGGAAGCAAAGCCGCTGAGGATACCTACCAGAATATAAAACCCGGCAGAACTCGGCACCGTAAAATCCTTTCCCTTCATCTCTGTATATATCAGTATGCTAAGACACAGCAATACAATGGCTCCGATGAGTACCACAAAGGTCCTGTCATTAAGATAATTTCCCAGGACCACTCCCAATACCAGACCGACAAAAGCCCAGGGTAAGGGTGCTATTACATTCTTCCATTCCACATTGTGCCTGTAATACCAGGTTGCGAACAGGTCACCGACCAATAGCATGGGAAGCATAATCCCGGTAGAATCCTTTCCTCCAAAGACACCTGCCAGTATTGGAATGGCAAGCATTGCCACACCGTTTATTCCGGTTTTTGAGAAACCTACCAAAAATCCTGTAATAATCACTACTACCCACTGTACGGAATTTAAATCCGGCATTTGTAAAAATGAATTCATCATAGCTCTCCTGTATCTCTCGTATTTTATTCAAATCATTATATACAATAAAACATCCTTCCTGATTATGTCAAGATAATCCAATGCATTTCCGGCAAAAGGATTGGTTCCGGTGAGAAAGAACGCGCATCGCATGTAAGTTTACACATTTGTTTACAGCCCGCAGGTCAGGAATATAAAAACCGATGGAGCCGTTTAACGTGTTCCATCGGTTTTTATCAATCTATCCCAGTATCCGCCGCGTCCCGGTAAAGGCGCTCAGGTACCAAACTCTTATAAATCTACAACTCCGGCATATTCTCAAAGATTACAGCACGCTGCTGCGGAGTTGCCGGGTGATTGCAGGCTACTTCCATGGCCCAGATAATGGCACCTGCCGCAGGTATAACCTTAAGCACCTGGGGATCAATCCACTGCCCCGTGTATTGGAAAATACACTCCCTGAAATGGGATAACAATAACGGACAATGTGCCTTTGTCCATATGGAACCTGCCAGTATTACCTCCGGTGTACCGGAAAAATTCAGGCGCCGGATGCACCCGGATACGGATTTGGCCAGCTGTCTGGCGATATCCCTAACAACCTCCTGTGCAACAGCATCCCCCAAATTAGCTGAATCAAATAAAATTGTAATAATCTCTTTATCATGTTTCCGACTGGGATAGAATTTATCGCTGATCGCATTCAGCAGCTCTTCGGGACCTGTGATTTGAAAAAAATCCAGCATCAGATCTGCCATAACCGTTGCATCTCCGCAGCGGAAATAATAATCATATACCGCCCTGATTGCCAGGGAAGCGATGATGGAGCCGCCGGCATAGTCCCCGGTAGCGGAACCGATCCCTCCCACCTGAAGTACCTCTCCGCTTTCGTCAATCCCGGAAGCCACTGTTCCGGTCCCGTTAATGGAGCAAATACCCACTCCGGAGGGGCATCCTACTTTTATTCCCAGGATGGAATCATTGGCTACAACATAGCTGCGCAGGGATGCCTTATTCAGTATCTTCTTGATTATACCCAGTTGTGCCGGAGTATCTATTCCTGCCAGTCCGAAGGCAGCCGCTGCCACACGGTCTTTTTCTATTCCGTTCTTCTCTAATAAATACTCCAGATCAGCCAGCAGAGTCTCTTCCACCTCCGCGAAGCCTCCTTCTAATACCTCATGGCTTCTTGTGCCCAGATGAAGCGCATCCACAAATTCCCCTTCCGTTGTAAAGAGAAGATAATCTGTTTTGGTAGCGCCTCCATCTACTCCAATGATATATTCTGTTCCCATGGGACATCTCCTTTAATAAAATAAGTTTATCGTAAGTTGCTCTTTACTTACTTTCAAACTGAGGGAGATAAGCCTTATGGGCTTCCTTCATCTCCTCATAGCAAAGCTTTGCCTTGTTATAATCCCCTACCAAAGGATGAATTAACAATGCCCTGATTGCTTCGTTGTCATCTCCGTCCATCGCTGCCTTCACCGTATGGCGCTCATATGCCTTTACTGTCTGCATCAGTTCCATCACATGCTTATTGGTAAAGTTATGAATCGGAACCGGCTTGGCTCCGTCCTTTCCAATAATTGCTGCAACCTCTACCGTATCATCCTCCGCCATGAACTCCAAAGCTCCCTGATTTAAGACATTGACTACATGAAGCTCC
>JAEZFH010000110.1 GCA_023437885.1 Bacillota bacterium
CCAGTACATTCTTCAACCGGCCGGCAGCCGTCTTGTGCTCACGGGTTACAATAGAGCTCATACACCGCGAAATGCTTTGCAGAATATCAATGGCCGGATAGTGATTCTTGTGCCCCAACTTACGGGATAGCATGATATGTCCATCCAAAATACTTCTTGCCGTATCCGTAATGGGTTCATTAAAATCATCCCCATCCACCAGCACGGTATATAGACCGGTAATGGAGCCATGCTCCGAATTACCTGCCCGTTCCAAGAGCCTTGGCATCTCCGAATATACGCTGGGCGGATATCCTCTGGATACCGGAGGTTCCCCGGAGGCTAATCCGATCTCTCTCTGTGCCATGGAAAAACGGGTCAGGGAATCCATCATCAGCAATACATCCTTGCCCTGATCCCGAAAATATTCCGCAATCGCTGTTGCTGTCTTTGCTGCCTTCTTACGGATTAACGCCGGCTTATCGGAGGTTGCCACTACAAGAACGGAGCGCTTGATGCCTTCCTCTCCGAGATCCCGCTCGATGAACTCCCGAACCTCTCTGCCACGCTCTCCGATTAAAGCAATTACATTGATATCCGCTTTGGTATTTCTTGCAAACATTCCAAGCAAGGTACTCTTACCTACTCCGCTGCCTGCAAAAATACCTATTCTCTGGCCCTTCCCCACGGTAAGCATGCCATCAACCGCTTTTACCCCAAGGGACAATACTTCATCGATGATTTTTCTCTTAAGGGGGTCCGGCGGCGGAGCCTCGGCAGGATAATACCGGCTTCCTGAAAGCCGGGAGCCATCCATGGGCTCTCCCAGTCCATCCAGAGTCTTGCCCAGAAGCTCCTTTCCTACCGGAACCTTGAACGCCGAACCGGAATTCTCCACCAAGCTTCCAATGCCGACTCCTGTCATATCGTCGTAAGGCATCAAAAGAATTCTGTTCTCACGAAAACCAACTACTTCGGCAGGAATCTTAGCGTTTTGTCCCTCTCCGGTTATGTAGCAGACGTCATTCAAATTCGCACTGGGACCGGAGGCTTCAATGGTCAAGCCTACCAGCTTCACCACTCTGCCAATCTCCTGCTCATAGGATCGATCCAGCAATTGCCTGTATTTATCAAAAGTAATTGATACCATCATTCCCCCACTATGCTTATACTATATCGACATCCTCCCAGGAATCCTAAATGCCGGCGAGTAATTTTAAATCTGCAATCAGATTGTTCATTTGTATATCAAGGCTGCAATTAATCACCTTAAACTCGGTTTCAATTAAGCATTGATTTTTCTTCAAGGCTGCATCGGCAGTGATATAGAGGGGAACCTCCCTGCCTATGGCGTCAAGCAGCATATTCTTCCTCAGGGAGACGGCTTCATAATCCTCCTTGGAGATCCGAATGGTATACTCGTCTGATTTATCCATGTGGTTCAACGCCCGGTCGATCAGATGCAGGATGACTTCCTCCCTATCCTCTACCACAATTCCGGTAATTTTTTCCACCAGAGCGGCAATAATCTCAGCCATCTGGGGTTCACAGGCGGCGGTCATTTCCTCGTACCGCTTCTGCAAATCACGCGCCTTTTCCTCATACTCTGCCTTGATTTTATTGACTTCCATCTGACTCTGGAGCATTCCGTCCCCATAGCCCTTTTTCTGTGCGTTGGCATAGGCTTCATTCTTGATCTTTTCAGCTTCATTCCTGGCATTTTCCAGGATGCTTTTTGCTTCCTTATTCGCTTCCTCCAAGACTTCCAAAGCCCTCTCACCGGCCTCCTGCTCCTGGGGCGGAGGGTCTATCACAACGGCCCTGAGTCCCAGCGAAAACTCTCCCTCTCCCTGTACGAAGGTCTCCTGCAGCACTTTTTTCCTGCGTTCTTCCAGCTCTCTGTCAATCCGAAGATGTGTATCGATGGTCTTCTTTTCCTCATCCTCATAACGAACGGAATACGCCTTAATAACATTAGACAACGATCTCGTCACCTCCGCCTCTGGAAATAATATTCTCCGAGGAATCTTCCAGTTTTCTGATAATATTAACGATCTTCTGCTGAGCCTCTTCCACATCCTTAAGACGTACAGGACCCATGTACTCCATATCCTCCCGGATCATAGATGCAAGACGCTTGGACAGATTATTAAAGATTACTGTCTGAACCTCTTCATTGGAGCCCTTCAGAGCAACGGCCAACTCATTATTATCCACCTCACGAAGAACTCTCTGGATGGATTTATCGTCCAGACTGAGTATATCCTCAAATACAAACATCTTACGGCGGATTTCGTCTGCCAGCTCGGGCTCTTCAATCTCCAGTGTCTCCATAATATGCTTCTCTGTACCGCGGTCCACGGTATTGAGGATTTCTACAATGGAATCTACCCCGCCGACGATGGTATAATCCTGATTCACCAGGGATGCCAGCTTTCTCTCCAGTACCTTCTCCACTTCCTTGATCACATCCGGAGAAGTACGGTCCATCTGCGCAATACGCTTCGCAACATCCGCCTGCTTGTCCGGCGCCAGGGATGAGATAATCGTGGATGCCTGCTGCGGAGAAAGATAAGATAAAATCAGAGCGATCGTCTGCGGATGCTCATCCTGGATAAAGTTTAATAATTGGGTCGCATCGGTCTTGCGCACAAATTCAAAGGGCCGTACCTGCAGGGAGGCTGTCAGCTTGCCGATGACATCTCTGGCCTTCTCCGCACCAAGTGCTTTTTCCAGCAATTCCTTTGCATAGGAAATACCGCCCTCAGCAATATACTGCTGCGCCAGGCATATTTCATAAAATTCATCCATAACCTGATCCTTGGTCGCCGGGGAGATGCTCCGGGTATTGGCAATTTCAAGGGTCATGGTCTCTATTTCATCTTCCTTCAGGTGCTTGAATATGCTTGCGGAGCGTTCCGGTCCCAGGGAGATTAACAGAATAGCCGCTTTTTGTATTCCACTGATATCACTGCTGTTTCGCGCCATTACAACCTCCATTCTGCTGCATTGCAGCAGTTTCTTATGTATTCCATGGACTGTATCGGTAAACCTTTAGCTCCAGTCCTCATTCAGCCAATTGCGCAGAAGCTGTGCTACCGCCTCCGGTTTTTCATCAACAAATTTCTCAATCATTCTGCGAACCTCGGATACCTCATTAAACTCAATATCTTCAATAGTCTGATTCTCCTTCGTGGTTGCCAGCAGCTGTTCTACGGATAATTCCGGCTCCAGCTCTGTTACTTCAACCGGTCTGACACCTCTGAATACTACAAAGACTAGCAATCCAACAATCAGTACCGCAAGAACAATCTGCAGATAATCGGTCCAGCTTCTCACTGTCTCCACCTTGGGGACGAATACAGGCTGTTCATAGGCCAGAATGGTGATTTTGGCTTCCGCAATACCGGTAGCCATGGACGCCAGGGTATAGATGGACGGGTCGACCTGCACCATACGGCTATCATCATTTTGAAGGGCATATTCTTCAAAGGTGGTGCCATCCAGCAATCCCTGCAGCTGCAGCTCTTCCTCCTTATAATTGATTACTTTGCGCAGTACGATACTCATCGAGGACTCACCCGGAACGATAGCTCCAATCTCATACTCTGTATTGGTCACCCGGTTATTTGGCAGGTAATCATATTCTTCGATCTCCACGCTGCCGCCGGAGGAGGATGCATCCTGTAACATATAGTTTGTTTCATCGTTGGAATCCGTACCCGGTATTCCGCCGGAGGTATTGGCATTCTCCGAGGTATAGGTATAACTATGGCTGTAAAGGCCCTGATCCTGTCCCGCGGCTGGTAAATATTCCGTATAAAGCTCCGTTACCTTATCCATATCAAATACCAGATTCGGCATAATCTCCACATCATCATAACCGTTCTTTAATAAGCCCAGATAGAGATTATTAATAAAGGTATTGCGCAGCCTCTCCTTAAAATCCTCATTGGAATTTGCACTTCCGGAATATAGATCCTGCTCTCCGCCGTAAAGCAAATTTCCCTCTTGGTCAACAACCTTAATCTTATCCGCTTTTTTATTACCGATGATCGAGGCTACCATCTCGGCTATGGTTTCAGCCGAATGAGGCTGAAAATCGTCATCCACCGTCAGTAAAACACTGGCACTGGTATCCTGTGCCTCTGTTAATATAGAGGCGGTTTTCTCCTCAGGGATATAATATACCTGAGCATCCTTGATGCCATCCATTGTCCTTATGTAATTCCGCAATTGATTCTGCAGATAGAGATTCAGCTTCAAAGATCGGTCATAGTTTGTCGTACTCAGACTGTTATTTAAAAGCTCATCAACGGTTAATCCGGTAGAAGGCATATCATTGCTAGCCAGCAGCAGAACCGCATCGGAATATCTCTTAACATCCACAGTCACCGTACGGTTATCAGACTCCAGCCGGTAGGCAATATCCTCCGCCTTAAGAAGCTCAACAACGTCACTGGCTCCCTTCGGGTCCTCGGCAATGGTCAGTACCTCGTACTCCACCCGCTGCATCAGAAAAATCAGCAGTGCAAAAGCAAGCACAAGAGCACAGAAGACGCATATAACCACCGTCTTCTGCTTACTGGTGTATTTATTCCAAAAATCAAGCAATTGCTTTGGTATTTGTTTTAATCTTTCTGCCATTACCTCTTTGCTCCTTAGTATGTATTTACGGATTTCCTGCTAGAACTGCAGGTTCATTATTTCTTTATAAGCATCTAATACTGCATTGCGGACCGCAACCGTATACTGTAATGACAAATTTGCTTTATACTGTGCAACCTGCAGATCATGGGTGCTGTCTGTCAGTCCGAGAGCATAGGATGTTTCTGCTTCTTCCGCCTCATTCGTATATGCATTCGTTTCCTTTACCATATTGACAGCAGCCTGAAATAAGCTCTCGAAGGTTGCAGTCTTATCCCCGGACGCCGCATTCACGGACTTCGCACCGACCATACCGAAATCCGCCATATTACCGATTGACGTTATATTCATATATTAATCTCCATTCTGCCAAAATACCGAAAAATTTTGGTGCCGGTACAAATTGGGCAAGTATAATATGTTATAATAATTCGCACCGGCCTCACCGCTGCTCTAGGACGTTAGACGCTACTAAATCCGGACTTCCTCAGGCGGTTATTTTCCTACCTCAAGTCCCTTCATCGCCATATTCTTGGTTGCATTGAAGGCTGTCACATTCGCTTCGTAGGACCGGGAGGCATCGATCATGTCTGTCATCTCCTGTACTACGTTGACATTGGGATAAGTCACATATCCATCCTCGTCTGCATCGGGATGGGATGGATCATATACTTTTCGCATGGCGGATTCGGTATCCTCTGTAATCTTGGTAACCTTCACACCGTTTCCGGCAGTGCCGGCAGTTTTCATCAGAATGTCCCCGAAGGGTGTCACATCCTTTTCCGAAAATACAACCGCTTTACGGCGGTACACATTCCCGTTTTCATCACGGGTAGTGCTTACATTGGCTATGTTCTGTGAGATAATATCAAGCCTCAGCCTCTGGGCGGACATACCGCTGGCGCTGACATTCATACCATTCATAAATGACATATGTTCCTCTCCATTCCACCGCTTTCCTGCGGTATCGCGTCCAACAACCGGTTCATCATCCGTGATCTATGTAAATATCCTTATTTTCCTTATTTTGCAAGAACTGTCTTAATTCGGTTGAACTCCTGAGTCATGGAATCCATTAAGGTATAATAACGTATCTGGTTTTCTGCCAGCTTCGCCGACTCGGTATCAATGTCCACATTGTTTCCGTCAAGTCGGTAGCTCATACTGGCGTAATCCGTATAGACTGTCGCATCCAGTGAGTCTAACTTCGCTCCTGCCACCCTCTTATCCAGAGAACCGTCGCCCAGCAAGGCCGACATCAGATAAGATTCAAATTGAACGTCCTTTCTCTTGTACCCGGGGGTATCATCATTGGCAATATTGTTGGTTATAATCTCATTGCGTTTCCAGCTTGCATCGGCCGCCTTATCCAATACATTTATGTAGTTAAATGCATTTGAGCCTATCATATTCGCACTCCTTTCATATCATGAATAAAAGCAAATCCATGATCGTCCGCTATGTTCGCAAACTTCCAAGCAAGCTTGATATATACTTACTACGCTTTTATATCATGAATAAAAACACATCCATGATCGTATGCTGCGTTCGCATACCTTAAAGCAGGCTTGAAGCATGTTCACTGCGCTTTTGTATACCATAATTATAATAAATAATTGTAAAAACACAAGATATATTTGCAAAATTAGTAGAATTATAC
>JAEZFH010000224.1 GCA_023437885.1 Bacillota bacterium
GTTAAAGACCGTGTACTATCTATCCTTCCTGCTATTAATAGTAATTCCCATATTCGTTGTTCTCATTGTAGCGTTGCTGGAATTGAACCATCATTATAAAAACCAGGCAATCGAGAATATTAAGAGAGCGCAGGAGACAATTATTGCCGATTTGGAATCGGACGAGGATGTGATGTCCATACGGCTTTCCCATATGATTTATACCAATGATAATGAAATCTTAAAATATGCAGCCGGAACGGATAGCGAGGAATTGGGTGTCCGGAACGAATATGAAAAGAAGCTGTCCCAGGCAGTGAATCTGGTGCTGGAGCCGGTGAAGGATATTATTTCCGTTTATTTTTTTATGAAGGACGGAAGAGAAACCGGAATAAAGAATGATATCAAGCGTTCCCGGGAGGAGCTGAAGGAGAGCGAGTGGTATCAGAGTGCTTTGCAGAAAAGGAATACAGTCCGTATCGGCTATTTTGATACGGAAGCAACCAATGATTTATATACCGGCAGCAAAAAAGATTCGTTAATCCTGGTATTTGCCCTCGCGCCAAATGTATCCACGGACCGGTCCCAGAAAATAGAGATGGTTATGTTCTATCAGCTGGCAGGTGTTTCCGATCGTATCAAGGCTTATAACCGGGACTATACCTCAGGGAAGAATAAATTGGGAATCAGCCAGATAACCGAGGAGGATGGGACTCTGATATTCTCGACCCATCCCGTTAATAAGATTACTGCACAGGAATATACCTGTGTGAGATCCCCCATCAGCTTTAACAATCATACCTGGTATATTAAGAATTATATCCCTACCTCTAAGCTGACAGCGGATTTTTGGAATACGGCAATCTGGGTACTGGGAGCAGCTTTATTGGTTCTGTCCCTGGCAGGCTATTACTCCAGATATTTTTTAAGAAGTATTGTGAAGCCAATCGAAGAGATTAGTCATGGTCTCAGACAGGTGGAGGAAGGAAATCTGGAAATTCATATCACCGCAGGAGGACAATTTGAGATACGCAGCATGATTCACCAGTTTAATGCCATGGTTCGGAGACTGAAGGCGCTGGTGAATGAATATGAGGACAGAATACGCAGCGCAATCAAATCCCCGGAGGATTATCTGGCCTCCATGCTCCGGAAAGAGATGACTCCGGAGGAGGTTAATCAAAGGTCCAAGGAATTCTTTTCAGACCCCTATGCGATACTTGGCTTCTACCTTGATTACGGGGAGACGAAGGAAAAAAGAGCAGAGGATACGCCCAGGCTGATTGGCAGCTTTGAGAGAAATCCCAGATTTGCATCCAGGTGTATCCTCCACCGGGAGAGTTCGGTATTTCTGATCGCGCTGTACCGGATTACGGAATCCGATTATTCCTATAAGATCACTCATATGGCGGAAGAATTGCAGCGGATGGCGAAGCAGGAGTTTGGAGTCCGCATGTTTGTCTGTATCGGACAGAAGACCTTCGGCTATGGTGAATTTGACAACCGGGTCAGGGAGATCAGGGATAAAAGCATTCTCCGCTATTTGAAGGGTAAGAATTCCGTGATTGATTTAAATCTGGAAAATGACGGAGTGAACCGGATCATCTGTAATTCCGGAGATTATGAAAAGCTGGCGGCTGCCCTGTATGTGGCGGATGAGAAGAATGCCGTACAGGAAAAGGAAAAATTGTTCCAGGCCTTTAACAATTCTTCGGTTGAAGAAATCAGATATAAGATTTACGGAGCCATCCTGGCAATCGGTACCTGCTTCGGGAAAGACAACGGTGATTTTACGGATATCTTTGGGCAGGAATATGATTACTTTGAGAAGATAGGGCGGATCGAGGACAGCAGAAGCCTGAAGATGTGGGTTACCAATTATTTTGCCTGGATTATGGAATACTCGGCTTCAAAGCTAAATATCCTGCAAACGGATGTGATCATTAAAGCAAAACGGTACATGGCAGATAATTATGAAAATACACAGCTGTCCCTGGCCATGGTTGCAGATCATGTGGGTTTGAATGAGAAGTATTTCACGAACCGCTTTACGAAGGAAACCGGTGAAACCTTTACTTCCTATCTGACTGCCTTAAGGCTTCAGAAGGCAAAGGAATTATTAAAGACCACCAGCTTTAAGATATATGAGATAGCAGAAATGGTGGGCTATAATAATACGGAGCATTTTAACCGGATGTTTAAGAAGTCGAATGGAATCAGTCCGGCTCAGTACAGAAAGGAAAGCTGAAATAAAAAGGGAATTTATCCTTCTTTTGGAGTTTCTTCCAGGTTATAGGCTGGATTTTCTTACTTTTGATCAGGATTTCTAACAAAATGCAAGGAAGTCGAAAAAATTGATCTGAAAAATAATCAAGAAAAATGTAGATAAGAAATGGAGCAGGAAGACGTTTCCTGCTATGCTGAAGGCATCAAAAAAAGGGAGGTACTCATTTTATGAGAAGAAGATTAGTTGCAGCAATTATGATCTTTGCTATGATTGCATCTGCCCTGGTGGGATGCAGCAGTAAAGAGAACAAACAGGAGGGAGAGAAACAGCCCGGCACTACATCGGCACCGGGTGCTACGGAGGCGGCAACACCGGAAGCTTCTAATAAAGAGGATTTGAGCGGCTTATTAACCTTTACGATCTGGGATAATAACCTGAATACCTTTATTGAAGAAAACGATATGGTTTCCAAGTTCCAGGAGCAGTATCCTAATATTGATGTTGAAGTTGAAAAGATTAAGGATGACAGTGAATATTGGAATGCGATGAAGATGAGAGCATCCGCAAACCAGCTGCCGGATATTATGTTTAACAAGCCCTTTACCTTATCCAGATTCAAGGATTATCTCGTAGATCTTTCCGCAACCCAGGCAGCAGCCAACAATGAACTGGCAGCAGGCTATGCCATGGACGGGAAGGTACTTGGTATTCCCATGACTGCAGGATATGAATATGTATATTATTGGAAGGACATGTTTGCGGAGGCAGGAGTGGAGGTGCCCACCACCTGGCCTGAATTTGAACAGGCGGCAAAGACTCTGCAGGCTTATTACGGAAAAGACAACCCGGACTTTATGGCAATTGCCTGTGGCTTAAAGGATGAATGGCCGGATTATCCTTATATGGAATTCATGCCTGCACTGGAATCCGGCAACGGACAGAACTGGAATACCATGGCGACACAGGACGCACCTTTTGCAGCCGGAACCGATGTAAGCGATGCTTATACGAAGATTTATAACCTGTTTACTTCAGGTGTGCTTGGCAAAGACCCCTTAGGACTGGGTAATGATCAGGTAACCACCTTATTTGCTACCAAAAATGCGGCAATTATCGCACTTGGCGATTGGGGCCTGCAAAATATTAAGACCGGTGCTGCAGATGTATCCCAG
>JAEZFH010000279.1 GCA_023437885.1 Bacillota bacterium
CCGAAAACAGTACTCGCAGCTTCCGCCGACGTATCTCCATTATAATTAGATTGCCTGTTTCTGTCCATAATTACGTTCAAGGCAGCCGTACCTTTTGTCATTATTATTCTTTTTTTCTCAACCTATCCCGTTTTCCGTCTTCACGGTGTATTTTATTGTGTCCGTGGTATCATTTTTAATACGGAAAAGGACATTTCCGCCGGAATCCCGTATGTTTTCCCTGCCTAATTCATAAGATTTTCTTAAGAAAAAAGTAAATTTCAGTATATTGTTTCCTTCAACATTCTATGCTATAATGTCCACGAACAGCAGATTGGTCCAAGGAAATTATTAGGATCCTTGTATCTGCCCAGGATAACTTCGTGACTGACCCGGATCAGCAGGGCTAAACGAAGAAGGAGGGGCTCCTGATCTGCATAACCATGATACTATGATATAGTTTTTTAAACAGAAAGGTTGATCTTACATGAAGCTTTTTCACGCATTCAAGAATTTTATTATAAAATATAAGCACGGATGGATTTTATCCTACTTTTTCATCTATATAGCATGGTTTACCTATTTGGAGCGGACCGTAACCACAAAGTTCCATCCCATCTACTCCAGATTTGATAAGCTCATTCCTTTTAATGAGATATTCATCATTCCCTATTTTCTGTGGTTTGCTTATATTGCAGTAACCGTGGCCTATTTTCTGCTTACTTCAAAGCAGGATTTTTATAAGGTTTGCGCCTTTCTCTTCTCCGGTATGACAATCTGCCTGATAATCTATACCATATGGCCAAACGGACATTATCTGAGAGTGAACTTGGCTTCCCTGGGAAGGAGCAATATCTTTATTGATATGTTGGCTGGTATTTACTCCATTGATACCGCTACAAATGTATTCCCCAGCATCCATGTACTTAACTCCATCGGTGCAATGATCGCTATTAATAAGAGTGAAAAGCTTCATAATATCAAATGGCTGCAATGGTCCGCATTGATATTAACCGTTCTGATCTGCTTATCTACCGTGTTCCTGAAGCAGCATTCCGTGGATGACATCTTCGGAGCCATTGTACTCAGTGCTGTACTCTATGCGGTGGTATATGCGCCAAACCGGTTGAAGAACCCCTCAAAATCAAAGCAGGAACTGTCAAAGTATCCCAGCTAAAGATGAAGTAATTGATATCTCTGCAAATCCTGCCGAAAAATTGTACTGACTTTACATGCTCACCATGCTCTCGTATCATGGGACCATATAATAGGATCAGGATAGGATTATAAACTTAATCAAAGGAGATGTTTCGGTTGAGAAAACTCAAACATAGAAAAACATTGATTATAGTCTGTATAACGATTATATGTATCGGGGTGACCTCATTTACTGGAAGATTGCCGTATATTGCAGCACGGGTATCTTCTTCAATCTATATAGCCACTCAGTATCCTATGGAGGGATTTGAATTCGAAAGCGCTGAGTATTTATATGGCTTTGGAGATTATGGGGTAGTTTATAGGGATAAGGATGGAAGTACTCCGGGGTTAGGCCTTCAGATGTACCCCAAAGAATTTCCCATTTTTATTCGATACGATTCTATAAAGAAACATGGCTAACAGGAATTAAAACCGGGTAAAGTAGCCGTTACATGAAATAGTGATAGATTTAATTTTGATAAATATAAAATAACAGGGCGGAATATTTCAAAATATTCGCCCTGTTTTCACTTTATAAATTTTCTTTGTTTGATTTCTCCATGTCTGCTTTTTCCTGCGGCAGGAGCAATCCTCGGAATAATCCTCTAGTTAAATCCATAGATCTTTCGAAGGATGTCATATCCCAGCTCTACCAGCTTTCGTCCGAACTTACCCGGAAGATTCATCGACTGTCCCAGAATTTGCGAACGGATTCTGCGGTAAAGCCTCTTATCGAAATTTTTCAAATAATCCCATAATTCCTGCTTCTTATTCAGGCTTTCCTCCGTGCCCTCTTTAATCAGGAACACACTGCTGACTGCCATCATCATGGACAGGTACTTCACCATATACCGCTGGAGCTTTTTACTCTTAATCTGAGACAGGTCGTGAGCCTCTATCATGATTTTCGTAATGCGCAGCTGCTGGTCAATTCTCTTTATCATTACCTGCTCATTTACAGATTGGTCCGATCTTCCGATGAAATACCGGTACAGGTTCACATCCATGTAATACAGAGTCTTAACATAGGGCAGAGGCTGATATACAAAGATGTTATCCACATAGAAGGTATGCTTTGGCAGGCGAATTCCACAGCTTTTCAGCAATTTGGTGCGGTAGATTGTGGAATGCATCAATATATTCTGGCTTTGGCGGAAGCGCATGATCTCATTCCAGGTAAATACACGATTCTCCGGCAATGCCCTGTGATAATTGATTACCTTTTTTTTCTTTGCATCCACCTTCTCATATACATAGTTGGCCAAAAACAGGTCCGGGCTGTTTCCGTCAGCAATGAGACTCTTCAGCACCTCCATTACCTGGGCCAGTGCTTTCTCATTCACCCAATCATCACTGTCAACTACCTTAAAGTATAATCCGGTCGCATTGGCAAGTCCTGTGTTTACCGCTTCGCCATGTCCTCCGTTTTCCTGATGAATAACTCTGACGATACCGGGATATCTTGCCTGATACTCCTCCGCGATCTTTTGTGTATCATCCGTGGAACCATCGTTTATAACAAGAATCTCTATCTCTTCTCCGCCGGTTAACAAAGTATCAATGGCATGGCTCATATACGCCGCCGAATTATAGCAGGGAATTGCTGCTGTTAATAACTTCATGTCATGGTCAGGCCGGAAATGCATTCTTCCAGCCTTTCCCTCCTTCCTTAGATTAGATTCTCAGGATTTAAGCATTCTAACTCTTTTACCACAAAACGCCCGTCCTTACGGATCATTACATCATCAAAATAGATTTCGCCGCCGCCGTATTCCGGTGTCTGGATACACACAAGATCCCAGTGGATTGCGGAATGATTTCCGTTCGGTGCCTCATCCTCATAGCAGTTACCAGGAGTAAAATGGAAAGAGCCCATAATCTTCTCATCGAACAGAGTATCCTTCATCGGTTTAAGAACATAAGGATTTACACCAATGGCAAATTCACCGATATAACGTGCTCCTTCATCGGTATCCAATACATGGTTAATTCTCTCCGTATCATTTGCGGTTGCTTTGACAATCTTACCGTTCTCAAAGGTAAAGGATATGTTCTCATAGGTATAGCCCTGGAATACTGCAGGGGTATTATAGCTCAGGGTACCGTTCACAGAATCACGCACCGGAGCGGTATATACTTCACCGTCGGGAATATTGCGTTCGCCGTCACAGGGTACTGCAGGAATATTCTTAATAGAGAAGCTTAAGTCTGTTCCTGGTCCTACGATCCTTACGCGGTCTGTGCGGTTCATATAGTCAACAAGGGGCCTCATTGCCACACCCATCTTGGCATAGTCCAGATTACATACATTGAAGTAAAAATCTTCAAAGGCTTCTACGCTGGTATTGGAAAGCTGTGCCATGGATGCATTGGGATAACGCAGAACCACCCATCTTGCTTTGGGAACACGGATGTTATGATGAACCGGGGTTACATAATAGGTCTCATAAATCTTCATCTTGTCTGAGGGTATATCTGCAAGCTCAGATATATTCTCCGTACCGCGAACCGATACATAGCAGTCCATCTGCTCCATCTCCGCACCGTCGATCTTTGCCAACAAAGACATCTGCTCCTCGGTACAATGAAGGAGCTGTTCTCTCTGCAATTTAGGATCGATATAATGTACGAAAGGAACGCCTCCTGCCTTATAAACTTCCTTTACAAGCTGTCTGGCCAGGTCCTGTGTAGATGCGCCGGCATAATTAATATATACCTTATCACCCTGCTTCACCTTCATGGAATAATTCACCAGACTTTGTGCCAATACTTTAATTCTTTCATCAATAATTTTGTCTCCTTGTATTTTTTATAGTTGTGATTGGAATGCTATGATATGACAGCCAAAAGGTGCGCAATGCATATTATGCAAAGCAATTTTGGTGCTTACGGCTATCCTGTCAAGTTTTATTACATTATAATCATTGTTATTGCTCCAGATAGGATAAAAATACATTACCCGCATCTTCAAATATTTTTGCACTGTCACCGATCCCCATCTTGGTCGTCTTCCCGCTTGCAGGATTTATCACCATAATGTTGAATGCATCATAGCCATAGATGACTACCGCATTGGTAACGTTTGTCATTGCAATTACCGGCCTGCCCTTGGATACATAGTATAATACATCATCCAATGTAATTCCGGTCAGCCGTACCGGCGTATACCCGGAATACTCCTTAAGCACATCATATGCGGAACTGTCCTTGACGGACAACTGCTTCTGACTTACTCCAGCCTTCTGATAATCCAGTAAAACCTTAATACAGGTTTCCACTGTGTCCTCTGAGGATACCGGCCAGGATATGGTTTCCAGCTCCTGTATCGTATTCTTTGCCGATTTCACACCTCTTTCCCAAATCAGCTCCTGCTTACTGTTAAGCACTACGCCGACACGGTCTCTGGCTACGGCAATGGCATCTGCCGCATTTTCATAAGCACCTTCTATCCCGCCGCTGATGTATGGATAATAATACAGCTGCTCCTGGAAGGCGATTGGAAGACGGATTGTGGGGTCTTCGCTGATGATAGTACTCACGGCATTCACAACCTTGGGGAGCCCATTCATAGCAAAACCCTTCGGCAAAGACAGGTAGAATTCCGTTAAGGCCTGATCTGTTACTCTGGAAGAGACCCCGGTAGGCTTTTCTTCCATCTTTACCTGGTTCATTATATAATCCGCAGGAGCCAGCGTATAGGCGGTACGCCCATTTTCTGTGATCTTCTGAACCCTGCGTAGCTCAACAATATTATCCTTTACTTCCAGACCGGAGATATAGTAGTCTGCTTTACTATAGCTTTTTAATACCTTTTTGTCAACCGATGCAATTTCCACCGAGCTGAGCGGTGCCATAACACTTCCGTCTATCATGGAGGACACATCCGCTTCCGCCACATCCCCATAGATCAGATTCGTATCTATGACATCCATAAGCCTTATTGTATGCGCAGGCTTGGCTTCAATCGCCTCCATGTCCCCTGTTTCCAGATTCATAATCTGTATGCTTTTATTCAACTTCGGATTCGCATTTTCCTGCCAGGCTGTATAGTTTAGGTTCTTCAGCAGAACCACCTGATCCGCCGAGACTCCATGCGCTATCTCAATCAGCTCTCTTGTAATCAAATTATAGGAATAGATGTTATTATATACATGGAAATAAAATATCTCCATGGAATTGACATAGGTTAGCTTACCCAGGTTCTCCTTCAGGGTCTGATACGGTTCCTCTACAGGAATATATACCAGCTCTTCGATACGATTCTCCGCACGGATAAAGCGATACAGTATTATCGCAACCCGTCCTTCATATTGGCCCCGGTTCATGTATCCATAAACAATAAAGTCCAGATTCCCCTCTGCATCCATATTCAGAATGCGTATATCATGCTGGTCATATAATTCCCGCAGATCGTCGGTGTTATCCTGCCGGAAGGAAAATACTTTTGTAATCTTGTTATTCTCCAAATCGTAGAACCAGAGCTCCTTGTTTCTGACAAATGCAAGCTTCGTTCGATCACCGGAAGTAATCGCAGAAACTTCCGGCTCGGAGGTAATCCCTATCTTCAATTGGCTCTGGGATACGCTTGCCAGTTCTACATCGAACATGGCCTCCATATGCCTGTCATAGTTCAGCAGATACATCCGGTCAGCAGAATAACGGATCCGGTAAAACTCCAGAACATGATACTTCTCCTTGGCTCCCGCAACCTCTGCTTCGATATAGTATTCCAGCGTGGCGGAAACCGTATCAGCATAAATCTCATTAATTGACGGAACGATCTCTGTCAGAACCACCGGCTTTAAGTTTCCCCAGCTCACCAGTTCAAAGCTGGAATTGATATTCACATGAGCAAGAGAAGTGTTATCCGCCGAATTCAAGGGCTCCAGATATTTAATGATCTCCTCCGCCTTGGATTTATCCATAATTGCATCATGAAAGCTCATGATAAAATCCAATTTCTCTTTCAGGAATGCATTATCATAGATCTTGATCCGCTGATAATAATACATCTTTTCACTTTTGCTTGTAACCAGCGTGATCTTAACCGCATACTCCCGGTCCTTTGCCAGCTCCGTCTTCAGCTTGATCTTAGCGGTCTTCTCTTGACCGTTTTCCTCAAACACACTGACCGAATCCGTCTCGATTAAGGCATTCCCGGCAAATTCCCGGACCTCATAGTTCAGCTTTTTAATAACATAGGCTTCCTCAGCAATGATCACTTCAAAGGTTCTGTTTGAGTTCAGGGGTATCACTGACTCTCTCAGCATATTGGCCGCAAGATTGGTACTGTATCCATGCAGGAGATTAATCCTGTCCTCACCTGATTTTATTGTAACCAAAGGAAACGTAGCCGCCTCCATCTCTGTGGTATTGTCTGTATCAAAAACGACAGCCTTGATATCACCACTGAAGTAATAGAGCGCTCCGATAAAAACCGCAATTAAAATTATCACTCGGTAAATATATTTCAACTCAGGAACCTCCTACCATACCCGTTCGGGCATCCCATATAACATGAAATAACAACTCATCCGCTATTCTTTTTCCGGGCTCTCGAATAACCGAAGCAGGCAAGGCTCCGCCTTCAGAAACTCTATGCACTCCTTCAGCTCCTTCGGATATTCTGCTGTCTCTCTCCCTGCTTTACTCCGTTTAACCGCACGGATCAGTATGTTCTTCGGAGTGTGCTCCATATCGATAAATTCCAGCAATTGTACTTTATAGCCCTGTGCCTCCAGCAGCTCGGCTCTTAATGCATCTGTAATCAGTGCAGATAAACGTTCCTTCACAATGCCGTACTTAAGCACAGGCTTCAGGACTTCATTCTGAAGCTGCCGGTTCAATTCATGCTGACAGCAGGGTACGGAAAGTATGACCTGCGCTCCCCAGTTGACGGCTTTATACAAAGCATAATCAGTCGCTGTATCACAGGCATGCAAGGTCACTACCATATCAACCTCTCTGCTGCCCTGATAGGTTGCAATATCTCCCTCCATAAAATTAAGCTTGTCGTAACCGTATTTTTTGCTTAATTCATTACACTTTCGAATCACCTCTGTCTTCAAGTCCAGACCGATTACATTGATCCGGTATCCCTTCAGAAGCTTCAGATAATAATACATGGCAAAGGTTAGATAAGATTTCCCGCATCCGAAATCCAATATTGTCAATTCCTTCTCTTGATTCAAAAACGGAAGAACGTCCTCAATGTATTCAAGAAAACGGTTAATCTGGCGAAATTTATCCGATTTGGACTTCACAACCGTTCCGTCCCCGGTCATAACTCCAAGGTCGATTAGGAACGGGAGCGGCACCCCCTCCGTTAGTATATAATTTTTCTTTTTATTATGAAGGAGCTCCCGCTCCTCCGGAGAGGACACTTCATCTCTGAACGGGTCCGGCTCCGAAGCTTTCGCTAATTTATCTATTACGGTAACCTTTCCCTTCTTACTAATTAGAATTGTCGCATTTCCCTTCCTGGTTGCAATCTCAGCCTGATGGAATACTCCATCAAACCAATCC
The DNA here is from genome assembly GCA_023437885.1 of Bacillota bacterium. Lineage (GTDB taxonomy): Bacteria > Bacillota > Clostridia > Lachnospirales > Lachnospiraceae > Mobilitalea. The sequence continues at coordinate 7,705 of JAEZFH010000279.1, forward strand.
GGCAGCTTATCTATCAGTTCCTCTTTACGGTAATTGCAGTGAAAAATCTGTTGTCCGATATATTCTGAGGCCTGATACAGCAATTCCTTCTTTATAACCACCGGACGTATCTTTACCTTGGTTATTCTGTCTTTATCCACAGAATTACTGATGATTGCCTGAAGCAAATCTATATTTAATGTTTTATCAAAGATTCTTATAATTGAATTATCCATTTTTTCATCCATTCCCAAGGATGCTGGCGTATTGCATCCTATTCATTCTAATTTAAACCAACTCAATAAGGGTACCTCGGACCTTTCAATCCCTTCCTTCAGGGATTTATAGGAAATCATCCGTCCTTATCTATTTTAATGTCTTTTCCATGATAGTACAACCAATTTATTATAAATTTTATCTTAATATTGCTTCTTCTTAAATTACACAATCAACCCTGGGCTGCATATATTAGTAATAAAAAAGCTTAGGAGTACTTATATGTCTTATGCAAATGGTAGAAGCAGCGGCACCGATAACAGATACCGTGTGCCCAATTATAGTGTTTCAAACCAGACTCTCTCCCGTCCGGGAAGTACAGCTCCTTCTACTTCCGGCTCTGCGGCTCCACCCGCGGGCAAAACGACAGGGGGATCGAATCAAATGAACCAAACGGCTCCGCCCCCCATGGGTCAAACAAACTCAGGTACTTCATCAATGCCGGGGAGAAGTACAACTCCCCCTGCCGCAAACCGGCAGGCTGCTCCTGGTACTGGTACCGTACCTAGAACCGCTCCTGGCACTGGAACCAGAATGAATCCAAGTACAGGCACCGTACCTGTTCCCGGATCTAATATGGGAACTCCTCCAAATCAAGGCACAAACACCCCGAGAAGTATGACCCCGGGTACTGGTTCTTCTCCCAGAACAGCTCCCAATACGGGAACTGGAACCGGCACAACTCCAGGTACAGGAACAGCTCCCAGAACCACACCGAATACAGGGACTGGAACGGGTATGACTCCGGGTACGGGCCCTACTCCCAG
>JAEZFH010000301.1 GCA_023437885.1 Bacillota bacterium
ACCGAAGAAGAAACCTCCAAATTACTGTGGGAGCTGGCAGTTGCCGGAGTATGCTTTGTGAACAACATCAACGGCGAAGATACCTATTGGTATGACACCTGGGTTCCCGGCATTATGGAGATGATGACAAATAATAAGGAGAATGTAAAGAAGTATCCTCAAATCGCAGAAGCCTTCGAAGCCTATGGCAGGACTCGGGGACCCAAAACTACCGGTGCCTTTCCGGTGGGCGTTGGTCTGATGCGCGTCATTCCCATCGAAAAAGCTATCGACGGTGAAACCAGAAAAGCTTCTTATGAAGAAGTATCCAAATACCTGAATGATAACGATATCTTCTCCGTATCTGACTGCTCCTGCCGTACCGCCAGAGAAGCCATGGGCGAGGGTTGCGGTCATTTAAAGGAGGATATGTGTATTCAGATGGGTCATGCTGCCGAATATTACATCCGGACCGGCAGGGGCCGTCAAATTACCCGGGAAGAAGCTTTTGACATCATTCTGCGTGCGGAAGAGAACGGTCTGATGCATCAGATTCCGAACCTCGACGGCTCGGGCAAGACCCATGCCATCTGCAATTGCTGCGGCTGCTCCTGTCTATCTTTAAGAACTGCGGAGATGTTCAAGAATGTAGATATGGTACGCTCCAACTATGTATCCCAGGTGGATAAGGATAAGTGTGTGGCCTGCGGGGAATGCGTAGAGAACTGTCCCGTTAACGCTCTGCAGCTTGGTCAGAAGCTCTGTACCTCCAACCCCCTGCCTCAGAAAAAAATAGAGACGCCCAGAGATACCGAGTGGGGTCCTGAGAAATGGAATCCGGAATACCGTACCAACCGGAAGGATGTTGTGGATACCGGAACCAGTCCCTGCAAGACGGAATGTCCTGCCCATATTGCCATCCAGGGTTATATTAAGCTGGCATCCCAAGGGAGATATTCGGAAGCCCTGGAGCTGATTAAACATGAGAATCCTTTTCCTGCAGTATGCGGACGTATCTGTCCCAGAAAATGTGAAGCCGCCTGTACCAGAGGAGATATTGATGACCCGATTGCGATTGACGAAATCAAAAAATTCATCGCGGAGCAGGATTTGAATAATGAAAACCGTTATATTCCCAAAAAGCGTCATGACTATGGTAAGAAAATTGCAGTAATCGGAGCCGGACCAGCCGGACTCTCCTGCGCTTACTATTTGTCCGTCGATGGTTACCGGGTGACCGTCTTTGAAAAGCAGAATGCTCTTGGCGGAATGCTAACCCTTGGTATCCCCTCCTTCCGTCTGGAAAAGGATGTGGTAAATGCAGAGATCGCTATCTTAAAGGAGCTGGGGGTAGAATTTAAGACCGGTATCGAGATTGGCAGAGAGATCAGCCTTAAGGAACTACGGGCGCAGGGATACGAAGCCTTCTATCTGGCCATTGGCGCACAGGCAGGCAGAAAACTGAATATAGAAGGCGAGAACTCCGAGGGCGTCCTTGCCGGTGTGGACTTTTTACGGGAAGTTAATCTGGGTAACGAGCTCCGGCTGAAGGGAACCACAATTGTAATCGGCGGCGGAAATGTTGCCATTGATGTAGCACGTACGGCCTCCAGAGTAGGGGCAGATAAAGTAGCCATGTTCTGTCTGGAGACACGGGAACAGATGCCGGCACTGGAAGAAGAAATTGAAGAGACTCTCTCCGAGGGCATTAATATCAACAATTCCTGGGGCCCAAAGCGCATCCTTACCTCCGAAGGCAGAGTAACCGGAGTTGAATTCAGAAAGTGTACCTCCGTATTTGACGCAAGCGGCCGGTTTAACCCTGTCTATGATGAGAATAATACCCTGATTGTTGACGCCGACAATGTACTTCTGTCCGTCGGCCAATCCATGGACTGGGGCAATCTTGCGGTGGACAGCAGACTCGAGTTTAATTCGAACGGAACTGTGAAAGCAGATGCCTTTACTTATCAGACTGCAGAACCCGATGTTTTTGCCGGAGGTGATGCGGTAACCGGACCGAGATTTGCGATTGACGCAATCGCAGCCGGCAAACAGGGAGCCATCTCCATTCACCGCTATGTTCAGCCCGGCCAGAGTCTTGTTATTGGCCGGGACCGCAGAGAATACCGCTCTCTGGACAAGGATAATCTGGAGCTGGACAGCTATGACCGCCAACCGAGACAGAGTACCCCCCATATCAGCGGAACCGTCTCCAAAGAGACCTTCCAGGACCTTCGCAAAACCTTTACGCTGGAGCAGGTAAAGCTGGAAACACAGCGCTGCTTAAGCTGCGGCGCAACCGTTGTGGATGAATTCCTATGTGTCGGGTGTGGTGCCTGCACTACCAGGTGCAAATTTGACGCCATCTCACTCGCAAGAAAATACAACGGTGAAGGTGTCTCCCTGGAGAACCTGAAGCCGGTGGTCGTGAAGCACATCCTCAAGCGTAAGGGCAAAATCGCGATCAAGAAGGCCCTCAATATCTTCAATAAATAATTCATTCCCCCTTTCGGTAGATTATTGCAAATATACCGAAAGGGGAAGATAAAGCCGGGGCTTGTGCCTGAATTTCTTTCTATCATTCTGGTATATGGAGGGTTACTATGCATGAATTAGGTGTCATCATTGAGATCGTGAAACAGGTGGAGCTTGTTGCGGTGGAAAATGAGGTTGAAAAGATTGAAGCTCTGATCCTCCAGATCGGTGAACTATCCTCCATGATTCCACATAATATGAAGAAGCTCTATCCTGCTGCTGTAGAAGGCACGTTGCTGGAGAATTCCACCTTGGAGATTGAAGTTATTCCGGGCAATGGACTCTGCAGGGAATGCGGCCAAGTCTTCAACTTGATGAAGGAACAGGGAGCCTGTCCAGGATGCCGGAGCAAAAGTTTTGAATTGCTCAGCGGTAAGGAATTTATGATTAAAGAGATTGTGTGCAGCTAATGGGCTCCACTCCTTTGCCTGTCTAAAATAAAATAATATCTATTTTAATATGGTAATAGCTAATTAAAAATACGAAGACACGGAAGCGGCTGCATCTTTAAATGTAATCCTTTCCGTGTCTTCGTACATTTTTGAAATTTTGAATTTTACTTCCCAACTTTTGTCTAATAAGGTATAATCTTGATTGGATACTACATGTACAATTCAAATGTGAACTACAGTTTAGTTTACATTTTGGACTTCATATTTTTTGATATACGAACCAAAGGAGTATGGAATTGAAAAAGATTATTGATAAGGCATCGCTAGGAAAAGCACTGCTATTTACTATTATTTTTGTAGTAATGTATATATTAATTAATTTTACATCTGTTGGCGTTACTGGTCTGCATAAAATTACGAACGGAGCCAGTATACTTGATTTTGAATTCGGATATTCAATGGACAAAGCTAATCATATGTTAACAGCGTTAGGAGAAGATGGGCGCAGATTTTATCTTACAAAGATTATCCCCATAGATTTTCCGTTCCCTTT
>JAEZFH010000358.1 GCA_023437885.1 Bacillota bacterium
CCCAGTGCGGCAAGGGGCCCTTCCATTATTTGCTTTGGTTCTGCGGAAATGCAGGTTACACTGTGCCCTCTGCTTATCATTGCCATAATCAGATCCCTTCGGAAATTCAAAAGTGAGGGTCCGTAACTTGCAGCTATGACAACCTTCATCAGCGATCCCCCCTCGTAATTCCCTCCAGCACCCTCTTCCAATCGAACCCGCAGTTAAACAGATAATCCAGTACGGACAGGTTTGGCTCAAAGGCACCCCATTGCTGCGGATAGGGAAAGGATTTGTAATCGGTGTAGGTAAGGACAACTCCTCTGTTATTGAAGTTCTCTCTGCTTTGATAGCCGGCTGCGCCAAGTCCGGAATAATATTCGCTGGCTTCCAAAGCAGTGCAGATATCAAGGATACGTTCCTCCTTCCTGGAAGAAATATTCAATTCCGAGGCTTTCACGGTTGCCGCGGTAAAGCCGAAGCCTGAGATAATAAACTGATTTATTGCCATATTCATATCTGCCAGATTATCATAGTCCGAGAGAAGGAGCTCTCTTATCCTTGGGAATATCTCATTAAAATACGGGCTTTTCTTATAATTGGCCGTCAGAAGCTCAAGGTGTTTTTCTTTCCAGTCCAACTCATCCTTGGTACGTACCATGTTGAGTGTATCCTTAAAATGATATTTCAAGGGAATGGTAAGTCTTTTTCTGCCCTGGGGAGTCTTAATCATATTTCTGTGGTGCAGATTATCATTGGAAAATTGGGCATCATTTAAATAGACAAACAAATCCGCTTTGGAAATCTTATAAAAATATCCTATGTATGGAATATAGTCCGGCTGATGAATTGCAATTCTCATACTTACCTCCACAATAGCGCTCCGCACCATTTAAATATCTTTTTTCCTGTCAGACTGCTTTGCAGGATACACATTTTTTCCTCTCAGAACGGTTACCGCAGTTTGTATTGCAATCATGATATCTACTAAAAATCTAATATTTTCAGCATAGGACACATCCATTTCATATTGCAGCTTTCGGTCGGCGGCTGCCCGGTATTTGACATCTACACTGCAGCACAATCCCGGCAGGCAGGAAAATCTTTTTTCATAAGGAAAACCTCCCTCCGAAGCTTTGGCCTCCTCCGGCAATACGGGTCTTGGGCCGATCAAAGCCATATCGCCTTTCAAAATATTCCACAGCTGCGGCAGCTCATCCAGACTGGTTCTCCTTAGCACAGCTCCTATCCTGGTAATTCGGTCATCCCCAAGATACGCTCTCCTCTCCGGATTCGCATGCTTCTCTTTCATGGTTCTGAACTTATAGATTTTAAACGGCACTCGGTTCTTGCCGAGCCTGTATTGGATGAACAGAACCCGCCCTCCGTCCTCAAGCTTGATGAGAATACTGATCAAAAGCAGCAGAGGCCACAGGAATAAAAGAAGAATACCGCTTATTCCCTTATCCAATATCTGTTTTATTTTTCTTTCATATAATCTGTTCATAACCATCTCTTTCCGGCTGCAATCGCCTGTATTTAAATTACCGGCTTCCCTGGCAGCGAGGCCTCAGGAGGAACGAAAAAACCTAGAACTCTCTGCGAAATACGGTTTCAAAGCCTTCCGCATACTTCATTCCAGCCTGGCATCCCCGATAGGCCGCCAAGCCTTTTATTGCAGTTTCACTGCGGGGATGAGGATATTCCCTCATTACTCCCTCATACTGGGAAAGTGCGCTCAGCTTTCGCTCGACTCCCTCCTCCTGCAGCTCCACAAATAAATTCGGAGTAAAGGACCGAAGCGAGGAGTTCAGTCCCCATTCCGTAGACGAGGGGATTTCCATAAAATTCAGTTCCTTTACCGGATTGATATTCGTACTCCGTTGAAAAAGCCGAACTGCCGCCTGACATGCAATGGAGGTCTGGTAATGGTCATTGTTTAAGTCGCCGGGATGGTGGGTAAATATGCTTTCTGCCTGCGTTACGGTTAGAATTTCCTCAATGAACTGCACCATTTTTAAATGGGGAACACGGTTAAACGCAATATTAGGGAATTTGCCGAGTAGAATCCTTGCCACACCAAGCATTTTATTGCACCGTACAATATCCTGGTGTAATTTATCTGTTTCCGGCCTGTTTTTTCTGGCTCCTGCCTCCCCGCAGAGGATACATACCTCCGCTCTATGGCCTTCGCTCGTAAGCTTTGCAATCGTTCCGCCAGCACCTAACACCTCATCATCGGGATGTGCCACCACAAATAAATAATTCATAAATCCCTCATTTCATAAAATCCTGCGGCCTGATTCTTTCTCTTTTCCGGGTTATTTTTTATGCCTTTTCCTTCCTGGTTTTCAGAACCGGATCATCAGGACGGGGTGATTTCCTCCTGCTTCTCAATAACTATCTTATGATTTGAAGCTCCCATGAGTTCATATCTGCCAGTGAACTGTAGTTCAGCACCATGTTTGTTAAACTATAATAATATATTCCTGCGCACCCTGATTGTGACAATATGTGCAGCTATCCCCGTCGGAAGAAGTCACATTGTAGCCTATTTGTGCATGGCTCATTATTCGAAAAAGGGAAGTAGGATAAAAAAAATAAGTCCTTTGACAGGACCTATTTTTTTCTTCCTAAAACCATATCCTGTACGGATTCCTCACCGCTGCGGACCCAATAAGAAAAGCCATGGCATTCGGAAAGATTTCTATTATAGCAATCGTCTCCAAATATCTTACGAAGGATCTTGCATCTTGGCATCAGCCTGGAGATCAGGGGATTGAAGAGGCTTACCGGGAGGACTTTTCTTCCCCTGAAATGAGCCATCAGTGATAGCAGCTGATATGTGGATACATATTCTTTGTTTTGGGGGTGGTAAATCCCCCTGGCATTCTCTTCTATCATGTAACTAACTAATTGACATAAGTTTATTATGTCAATTACACTTCTCCGGTTAGGATAGGATGGGAAAAATTTTATATATTTGGATGCCTTAATCAGATAACGGATGCTGCCCTTGCAGCCGGCACCGCATACAACCGGAGGTCTGATGACAGCGGCTGCAAATTTCTCCTCTTCCATTTCTAGTATTTTCAACTCACCCTGTCTTTTGCTTCTTCCATACAGAGTGTCGGGATTCACCGGAGTACCCGCTTCGATACGCTTTCCTATACTTCCAAAGACATTCATACTGCTGATATAGATATATTGGTGTACTCCCAAAAGCTTTGCCCGCTTTGCCGACTCCTCCGCCTGCCAGACATTTGCTTTGTAAAAAAGTTCTTCCTTTCCTTTCTTTTCCCTGGTATGAGCAAGGCCAGCCGCATAGACCACAGTATCTATTCCTTCCATGGCAAAGTCTCTCCACTCTTCCTTTCTTCCGGATACGGTGAAGACTTCATACCCCTTGTCCTTAAGCCATTGTGCCAAAGAACCGCCGATAAAACCGGTCTTTCCGATAATCAGTACTTTTTTCCCGTTCATACCAAAGCCTCTTACTCTTCAACCATTTGCAGGTCTTTTCGGTTCCATCCCTTTTTTATCGCATAGCTGACCGCCCAACCGGCACCAATC
>JAEZFH010000416.1 GCA_023437885.1 Bacillota bacterium
AATATAGGCAAATAATATATTAGAAACGGAAAACACCACATTCACAGCAATATCAAAACGCCAGGAAAGCTGTGTTTTAAAGGTGATTATTGATATCTCCAGATATTTGTTTTTCTTCATAGGAGCACCCCGTGGTTATCCGTATAAATCCGCTCCACGACATTACCGATATCCTCCTCTTCAATGGAGATATCCCGCAGTTCATATCGGCTGAAGATATCCTTTAGCAGCTCCTGGGACTGCTCTTTTTTTACCAGGAGAGTCAGCTTGTAAGGAAGCTTTTCCAGGAGAATATGCTCCTGACGGAATTCGCAGGCTGCTTCCTGCTCCAGGGAAACGGTAATTTTTTTGTAGGTTTGGTATTTAGCAAACAAGGTATCGGTATCCCCGTCATATAGCTTGTTTCCGCCGTTAATTACCACACATCGTTTACAGAGGCTTTTGATATCCTCCATATAATGGGAGGTCAGCAAAATGGTGGTTCCCCTTGTTTCATTTACCTCCTTCAGGAATTTACGTATCTGCTTTTGGGCGACCGCATCCAATCCGATCGTGGGCTCATCGAGGAACAGAAGCCTGGGATTATGGAGTAATGCGACAATCAGCTCCATCTTCATCCGCTCTCCAAGGGAAAGGGTGCGTACCTGCACATCCAGGAGCTCGGACACACCAAAGAGCTGGATGAAATAATCCAGGTTCCTGCGGTATTCCTCTTCAGGAATATGGTATAGCTCTTTAAAGAGAAGAAAGGTATCCGCCGCGGACAGTTCAAAGAAGAGCTGGCTTTTTTGACCCATTACAACAGCGTACTGCTTCTTAAAGCTATTCTCCAATTTATTGGGATAGTGTCCGGCTACCGAGATCTCCCCGGAGGAGGGGGCAATGATTCCGGTCAGCATCTTTACGAGAGTGGTTTTCCCTGCTCCATTTGGTCCGATCAGACCTAGAAATTCTCCTTCCCTAACGGTAAAATCAAAGTCCGATATGGCAGCCTTAGTAACAAATTCTCGCCGGAACAGGGCCTTTATGCTCCCCCTCAGACCAGGTTCCTTGGTAAAGCGTTGATAGGTCTTACATAGATTTTTTGTTTCAATTATATTCATTTTCTGATTTGTTCCTTTCCATAATAAAATTTATATTAAAATAGAATCAAAAACCCGCAGCAGCACAGCCTGCCTATCCGATCGTCTTACCGGAGGGTACTATGCTTCTGCGGGTTATCATCACCGAACGGAATGCAGGATAAGCCCGGAGCCAAAGCGCCGACGATAGGCGGCCGCATGGAACCAGGAAACAGGAATGGATCAAACGCAAGCGTATCGTCGGCTTGCGCCTGCAGCGATAGAACGGCACAGGATGATCTTGGTTGTCTTATACTGCAAAAAAATACGCGGCTAAAAGCCACGCATCCGGAATATAACTATTTCGATGGGGGTTGAAGCATTCTGTTAGGCAGGCGGCACTTTTCGCAACAAAAATAAAGCGGACTTCTCCGCAGCCATACTGCTGTGCAGATATACACAACAGAAGGTAAGTTGCATTGCCACAACTATTTTGTTGTTACCTCCATAACAGATACACTTAACAAACAAACCACCCTTTCTTTTCTAAGATGCTATTATTATAGGCCTATTCACAAGCAGAGTCAACTTATATTTTGAAAAGCATATTTTGAAAAGCAGCATCAGTATATTTTAAAAAGTAGCATCAGTATAGATTAAAAGCATCATCGGTAACGGGATTCAGGCGATCAAAGTAGCTTCCGGCTTATATTTGACAATGGAAGAAAGCTGCCCTATAATCACTATCATAGAGAAAGAATACGGTTAGAGCTTCGGTTATTATTATCAGCCGGCAACCGCATCCGGTTACGGGTAAAAAAATCTAAGATCAGAAAAGAAAGGGAACAGTGATGAGAAGACAGGACAGGGAAGTTACGGATTTGAAGGAAGTATATAATATTATCAGAAAATGTGATGTTTGCAGACTGGCATTTTCTAATGACAATTACCCTTACATTATTCCGATGAATTTTGGTGCTACCTTTGACGGTAAAGGGTTTAAGCTGTATTTTCATGCAGCAAAGGAAGGAACCAAGCTGGAGCTGCTGCAGAAGAATCCCAGGGTTGCCTTTGAGATGGACTGTGATCATAATCTGGTCATGCACGGTGATTCCGGCTCCTGCACGATGGAATATGAAAGTGTCTGCGGGAACGGCGAATTGCGTATCGTAGAGGATGGAGAGAAGATCTTCGGTTTGTCCGTTTTGATGGAACAGTATCATGGCAAGAAGGAATTTCAGTTTCCGGAGGAAGTGGTTCGAATGACGACGGTATTGGAGCTTGCGGTGAATGAGATTACGGGAAAAAGACGAAAGAAGAAGACACAGCCCTCCGAATAACCGGACCGTGCCAGCCGATGCAAATTCAGGCATAAACTTAATTTGAAATATGAAATAGAAGGCTCCGGCTTCTTTCATTGCTGGATCGATTAACCAGGATATAATGAAAGCGGAATAGAGGATAGTGCGAGAAATGCACTCGCTCAGCAAACTTGCTTGCAATTTTCGATTGGAGCAACAAGATCATGAACATGCTTTAAGTTCATGGTATAATGAAAGCGTAGTGAGCATGATGCGAGCTTGCTCGTAAAGCATGCGATCGGAGCTGGAGATCATGAACGAAGTTCATGATCTAATATAGATTGACATCCATGATTCGGCATAGTAAAATATGGCTATAAATATTAGGAGGAAGACAATATGTGTGGCATTTTTTGCTAAGAAGTAATTTTGCATAGCAGTAACGGCGCAGGAAAGCGTCTGTCTTGTTATGCCTGTTAGCAGAAGCCACTGAAAATATAGCGATACGCATATGGTTTATTTACATATGCGTGTTATCATTGGATTCTATGTGCTGTCAGCAGGCTGCAGGGGACTTTTTCCTTGCAGCCTGTTTTTTTACTGTAAGTTGCGTCCATAATTATTAGACTCACAAGGAGGGTTTTAATATGTTAACATTAAATAATAAGAATATTCTGATAACCGGAGTAAGCCGTTCCCAGGGAATAGGTGCGGCTATCGCAAGAACATTGGCTCAGGCCGGTGCCAATGTCATCGTACATGGATATGCTCCGTACGATTTCACTCAAAATTATTCTGATGCCGATGAAAAATACTTTACAGAGCTTGCTTATGAACTAGAGCAGCAAAATATAAAATTGCACCGGCTTCCGGGTTCGGACCTGTCACAAAAGGATGCTCCCGAGAAGGTGATACAGCAGGCCGTGGAGAGGGTGGGGTATATTAATGGTCTTGTCCTCAATCATGCGCATTCCACCTGGGTGCCGCTTGGAGAATGGAGTGCCGAGGATATTGATGCCCACCTGTCGGTGAATGTCAGGGCCTCCATGCTTATGATACAGGCTTTTGCAAAACAGCTTCCGGAGCAGGAGGAGGGCTCAGTCACCCTGTTTACCAGCGGGCAGTCTAAGGGACCAATGATTAAGGAAATTGCCTATGCTGTTTCCAAGGATGCGGTAATTGGCTTATGCCGGCAGGCTTCAGCGGTGTTAGCTCCCCAAAGGATAAGAGTGAACTGCATAAACCCGGGTCCCACCGATACCGGATACCTGAGCGGTGATGAATATGATGAAGTGGCGAGGATGTTTCCCGGGGGAAAATGGCTTGTCCCGGACGATGCCGCACGCCTGGTTCATTTTTTGCAAAGCGATTATGCCCGCACTATTACGGGACAGATCATAACGAGTGACGCCGGCTTCAATTCATAATTCTTTGCTGCCGGAAAATAAAAGGATATTGCCTTCACGCGGAATGTGGGATATAATTGTAAAAATATTCATATATCGTTCTGTCTGCTATCTAAAGAAAAAAGAGGAAAGTAAAGGAAGAAAAAGAGAGGAGCTCCGATGAAGGAACTGTTATTCAGACGAAAATCAAAATTCATTCAATATTTGATCGCCACCCTTTTGTTTGTAATCGAGCATTTTGCACAAATGGCTTTATTTGCAATCATTCTGGGAGCAATTGAAAAAGCAGATCTCAAGTATTACGGTTTTGTCATTCTGTTAACGGTCGGTTACATTTTATATACCCCGTTTAATTTCCTGTTGTCAAGGATGCTGCGGATCCGGTATATGAGGGACACGATTCTGGATATCAGGAAACAGGCCTTTGACAAGATCATCAACCTGCCCTTTAAGCAATATTCGCAGAAATCAAAGGAAGTTTACATATCAAATCTGATTAATGACATTAATGTATTTGAGAGAAAGTTCTTTCTCGGTCTGCTGAATGTTTTGATCGATCTGGGGATGATTTCAATTTCCCTGCTCCTGCTGATCATTATGGATTACAGGC
>JAEZFH010000484.1 GCA_023437885.1 Bacillota bacterium
CGGATTCCCGGGTATGGTCTGATCCCACAATACAGCGATTCGTGTTGTCCCGTCCTCATTACGAAAATCCGGATGAGAGTAGTCAATTCCGGAATCAATGACTGCCACAAGCACACCTTCTCCAAAAAGTCCGACATTCGCTGTCTGCAGGGGATTGATGCAGGAGGCTGTCCGCCCTTCATTAACCTCATAGAACAGCCTCTTGGGTTTTTCAATGTATTCTATCTCATTATAATCCGACAATCGGCCGATCAGATATTGGGGAATGGTAATTATGGCATATTGGTTCGACAGCTCGACCGCCGATACTTGAAGCTCTTCTCTGACTCTCTCCAGAGTACCGGTATATTTTACAATCAATTCCCACATATTTGTATCCGGAGTATATCCCACATTGAGATTTACCGCCTTCTCCCGGTCTGATTCCGGGATATCCAGCGCCAGGTTTAACTCATTATCGATCTTAGCACTATCCATAGAACCTTCTTCTACCGCCGGGAAGCCTGCCGTTCGGAGGAAGCTCTGCATTCCCGCAGCCATGCCCCGCTTGGGGAGGCATGACTGCCCTATCCCGTGCGAATCCTGTCTTTGTTTCATTATATGCATGAGCTTCCCGGTAACGAACCTATTCTTCCGCAACTTCTAATGTCAAACTGCCTGCTGCGTGGCTTTTCGCTGCAGAAGCTCTGCCCGCTCCAATGCCATATCAATATTACCACAGAAATTTTCTTCCCCTACCGCCTTATCAAAGCCGGCTTTCTGCATCATCTTCAGGGGCTGCTCCTGGACATGGGACAGAATTAGGGCAATATGCCTCTTTTTGCAGGACTTCATTACCTTATTCAGAGTATGCAAAGCATTCACATCCATAGCAGGTACGCTCCTCATTCGCAGGATAACCACCTTTACCTGGGGGTCCAGGGAAATTTTCAAAATTTTATCTGATGCACCAAAAAACATTGGCCCATTAATCTCATAAACCAGTGTATTCTTCGGAACCCTCTTCAAGTGGATATTCTCCGGATCATTTTGCTCGTCCTCACCGGTGTCCTCGTCCAGATAGGTCCAGCTCTGTACATCTGCCACATCCGCCATCCGTTTCATAAACAATATGGCCGCCATTAAGATACCCACCTCGATTGCAACCACCAGGTCAAAGATTACGGTAAGCGAAAAGGTCGCCACCAATACCAAAATATCACTTTTCGGAGATTTTTTCACTAAATCTACAAATTCCCTCCAGTCACTCATGTTATAAGCTACCATGAACAGAATCGCCGCAATGGTGGGCATAGGAATCAGAGCCGCGTAAGGCATGAGCACCACCAAAATCAGGAACAGGACAATGGCATGTACCATTCCTGCTACCGGTGTCCTTCCCCCATTTTTAACATTGGCAGCTGTTCTGGCGATCGCACCGGTAGCAGGAATTCCGCCGAATAAGCTTGAGCAGACATTTCCAACCCCCTGCGCAATCAGCTCCATATTGGAACGGTGCTTGCTTCCGGTCATCCCGTCTGCCACGACACAGGACAGCAGGGATTCGACTCCAGCCAATACTGCTATGGTAACCGCATCGGGAAACATGGTATTAATCATCGTAATATTGATTTTGGGAAGCTGGAAGACTGGTGGTCTGGATGATATCTCGTACAGGCTTCCAATGGTATTTACCTCCAGATCAAACAGCTTCACCAGAGCGGAGGCTACAACCACAGCGATTAAAGATGCCGGAATCCTGCCGTTGATCTTTGGCCAGAGGATTAATATGGCAAGGGATACGGCTCCGATCAGCAGTGCCCATACATTCACTGTTGCTATGCTTTCAATACAGGCAATTAATTTTTCCAGTGTTTCCACCGGCTTGGTATGTAACGTCAATCCAAAAAAATCTTTGATCTGACCAATCAAAATAGTAACTGCAATTCCTAAAGTAAAACCGGTAGTAATCGTATAGGGAATAAAGCGCAGCAGCCGCCCAAAGCGGAGCAGTCCCATAATAATCAGAAGAATCCCTGCCATAATCGTTGCTACAGCCAGTCCTTCCATTCCGTTCTTCGCTACAATCCCTGCCACAATGGTTGCAAATGCTGCAGTCGGGCCGGAGATCTGCACACGGCTGCCCCCAAGGAAGGAAATTATAAATCCCGCCACGATGGCTGTGTAGAGTCCCCTTTCCGGCGTCACACCCGATGCCAGCGCCAGAGCAATTGACAGCGGCAAAGCGATAATCGCTACGATTACACCTGCTACCATATCCTTAACAAACTGTTCCTTCGTGTACGTTTTCATGACTGAAAACAACTTAGGTTTTAACTTATCCATTTTTCGTGCCTCCAACTATTTTGCCTGAGTGACTATTCCAATAGACTATCATATGCTGATTTCCGTTCTTTTTCAAGTAAATATTAAATTATTCTAAAATTCTCATCCCGTCAACGAAGGAACACCCAATTTCATAATTTCACCTTTTCAGGGGTAGCCGGACAGGCATGGACAGGAAGGCTTTCCATATTTTAAATATGGATATTTTATCGATTTATGCTAGAATAAAAGAATATGATTGTAAATCTTTTACTCCTTGTAATTTTTATTTATTTAGCAGTTCAAAAACTGGATTTAAGCTGCCGTCCGCAGTATGGAGGCACGGCAACCTGGTGCCTGCGTCATGTGAAAAAGTACCTTCACATCCCAAAAGCTTGCAGGCTGTGAGAAAGGAATGGTTAATATTATGAAAAAAATATCCCTGATGCTTCTCGCTTGCATCCTTATCGTCAGTGCCTTGTTGCTGGGCAGCCAGTATACAAAGAAAGATACCGGCAAGATGTCCTATCCTGACTTTTTGTCTTCTCTGGAACAGAAGCAGGTGACGGAGGTAGTCTTCGGCCCGGATGAAAACACCTTCCAGGCAGAGCTGAGCACGGCTGAAAATACGGTTTACTCCGTTCCGAATCCAAAAACCGAAGATTTTACCGAGCTTCTTCTGCTTCATGGAGTAAATGTCAGCTACGGTCAGGAGAACGTCTTACTGACCGTATTAAAGGTCCTCCTGGTAGGTTTGGTCATCGGCGGCATTATCTGGTATGCACGAAGCGGAGGAAATGCGGGCAGTATGATTCAGGATGCCAATAAAAAGAAAATGTCCAAAAAGAAGCCGGTCTCCCCGGTTACCCTGGAGAATGTTGCAGGCAATAACGAAGCCAAATCCATGGTTGGGGATATTATCGAATTCATTAAGGACCCGGATAAATATGCGTCTGTAGGAGCCCGAATGCCGAAGGGACTGTTGTTCTACGGTCCCCCTGGAACAGGTAAAACTCTGATGGCAAAAGCAATTGCGGGAGAAGCCAATGTTCCCTTCTATGCCATGAGCGGCTCTGATTTCGTCCAGATGTATGTCGGTGTCGGCGCAAGCCGTATCCGGAATCTCTTCAACAAAGCTAAGAAAAATGAAAAAGCAGTTATATTTATCGATGAAATAGATGCCATCGGTAAGAAAAGAGCAAGAAACTCCACTGCCAGCAACGATGAACGCGACCAGACCTTGAACGCCCTTCTGACGGAGATGTCCGGTTTCCATGATAACCAGGGAATTATCGTGATCGGTGCCACCAACCGGCTGGATACCCTGGACGAAGCCTTATTGCGTCCGGGCCGCTTTGACCGCCATATAGAAATCGGCCTTCCCGACGTGAACGCAAGGGAGCACATACTCTCCTTATATGCCGGCAAGAAGCCAATCGCAGACGATGTTGCTCTGAGAGACCTCGCCCGGTCCACCGTCTGCTTCAGTGGAGCGATGCTGGAAAATCTGCTGAACGAGGCAGCCATAAATGCGGCCAACGATAAGGAGCAGGTGATTCACAGAAGCCATATCGATAAAGCCTTCTATACCGTGATTGCCGGTGCACCCAAGCAGGACCGGAGCTATATTACGGAGCTGGACCGCCGGATTACCGCATACCACGAAGCAGGGCATGCTTTAGTTACCTCGCTGCTGCTGCCCGAGCATTTTATATCAAAGGTTACTATAATTCCAAGCGTCCGCGGCGCGGGAGGCTTTAATCTGTCCATTCCCAAGGATACCATGTTTCAGAACAAGCGCCAGCTGAGGGCCAATATCCAGGTCTTACTGGCAGGCCGCATCGCCGAGGAATTGGTCTTTGGCTCCCAGGAGATTACAACCGGGGCCAGCAACGATATACAGAAAGCATCCCAGCTGATCCTTGATTATATCAACAAGTTTGGCATGGATGAGGAGCTGGGGTTATTCAGCACCGAGGTTCTGGGAGACAGCTATGACAGCAAGCTGGTCACAAAATGCCGGGACCAGATGAAAATCCTCTACGAGGAGACTAAAGAACTGCTTCGGAAGCATCACAATCTGCTGGAGGCTATTACAGCCGAACTCCTGGAGAAGGAATCCCTGGGCCAGGAGGATATCGACCGGATCTGTGCGTAAGCAGCCGGCAGCCACTTACTGTAAACAAAATACTGCTCCCCGGAGCTACCCGGGAATATAAAAAGGGGATTAGGGTTTCCGCAATGCGGAAGCCTTAATCCCTGTATTGTTAACATTATTCCGGTTTTTCTTCATTGCTGTAAGGAATGATGATTTCCACTCTTCGATTCATACTCTTCCCTTCTGCTGTCTCAATGGAGACAACCGGCTGGTATTCACCGAAGCCTGCCGCAGTAATCCGCCTACCGTCAACCCCTTCCTCCTCTTACCTGTCATTTTACTCTGGCAGGCGGTAATATTGCCATAGCTTCTTTTCCTTGTCCAGGGCATTATTATAGCCGATACATCGATAGTCCTGAAGCAGTTTCGAATAGGCCGTCACAGATGATAAAGGATGGATGGTACCCTCCCTGGTTTTATAAAAATGCGCATTGATTACGGGGAGCTCCTCGTACAGCTGCATCAGGTATTCGTTATATGCCGTCCCCTGAAGGCCTGCGGTCTTAAGCAGATAGGTGGATAAATAATTGGCGCTGAGCTGCTTGACATCATCCTCTGTAATATCATAATTTGCCCACAGAAGAAAGGGAACACGGTATTTTTCTTCATAAACCCCCGCCTGGGAAAGCTGCATATTCTTCTCCTTCTTCTTGTGGAAATCCGAATAGGCAATGGGCTGATGATCCCCAAACAGTAAAATCACCGTGGGTTCTTCTTCCTTCTGAAAATAATCCACCAGAGTCTGAAAGGCCTTGTCCGTTTCACGAAGCAAGCTCAAGTATTGCTCCACCGGGGAATATCCCGAAAGGTTTTTCAGCCTTACCGTCTCCTCCTCCGCAAACAACCGCTCTCCGGAGTATCCTCCGTGGTTTTGCATCGTCACATTAAAAATGAAAAGAGGCTGATCTCCTTTTTCCTCGTATTGTTCAATAATCTTTCCATAGCATTCACGGTCACTGATATAGGAACGGATTCGCTCGGGTTTCACAAAATTCTCCTCTGACAGGAATTCATCAAAGCCCAGAAGCGGATAGACCATATCCCGCTTGTACCCGCTGGGCTCATAGGGATGGATTGCAATATTATAATATCCCTGCTCCTTCAGGGTTGCTGCAAGAGAATCCGTTGAATCTGTGATAAATTGCTGGTACGGCACACTGTTTTGCGGCATGACCGCCATACTGTTTCCTGTCAGGAATTCATATTCCGTATCACTGGTCGCTCCGCCGAATACAGACACATAGAGAGTTCCCTTTGTGGTATTCTCCTCCAGGGTTGAGGTATAAGGCTGATAGCTGGGGGCTGCCGGATAGTCTCCCAGCATACTCAGGTCTGAAAACGCCTCATTCATGATAGCTATGATATTGGGTTTCTTGCCGTCAGTGCTCCAGCCTTCCTTCTCTTCGGACAACAGTGCCTCTACCCGCTCCGGAGAGTACCCCTCCGGAGTCTCTGCTTCCATCGCTTCAACATTGGCTACAAAGCCAAAGGCGGTCCCATAGGCACAATAGGTATACTTCGGTGCAAAGAAATCAATAACCCTGATCTTGGTATCAATGAGATTGGTATGAAAGAAAAGCGTAAATACAAAGGCTGTAAAGATAAAATACAATATGTAGCCAGCCAGACGGCTGAACAAGGTCGGCCTGCTCTTCTCCCTCTCCAGCTTGCTTCCGGCCACGAAAACCGCATACATGATCAGGGTTGCTATCACAAAGCCTCTGGAAAAGCTGACGGTATAATTGGAAGCGACACTCATACCGGTCTGCCAGGCCAGCAAATCGCTTGGGATTATTGGATTTCCACGGAACAGATATACCAGATAATTGACCGTCCCCATCAGATAGATGAGAAAATTGACGGCAATAATTGCTAACCTGCTGTTACGCAGTACAATATAGATGAAAAAAGTAATTACATAATACCATACCAGATTATATATCCCATAATTACGGTACATCTCGGTATTGAAATTACTCACCATACTTTCAACCATCAGGAAGAGGCAAGCCGGAAGCAGTATTAAAAATGCACCGCTAAACCATGCCCCATACCTGCTAAACAGCTCTCTGACCGGCTTTATTTCCGTTATATATAACAAGGTAAGCGCCAGCCATAGAAACCCAAAGAGCAAAAGCTCCTCTATAAGTCTCTCTGTCCTGTTATTCTTTGCATAGATAAAAACCACATACAGATAATAGAGAGTCAGAGGATATGCCAGTATCCCCTTTTTATTCCTCCAGTTTATTGTTATATCCAAACCTGTTGCCCTCACCTTTCGTATCCCTTCCTTGCACCTTTTCTGCTTCGCTAATTTAACTTACTTTTTCCGTATATAAAATAAAATATATCGAATGTGTCATCGAATGTCAATCCGGCAAATTCTGCCGGATCCAAACCATACTCCGTCCGGTGCCTCCATAGGATGAATAATGCTGCATTTGAAGGAACGATAGCCGCACTCCTCTCCATGGTAACTATTAGTTATGATACCTATGAAGCCTGAGATAATTATGATACCTGGGATAAACGGACAATTCTCCATATCACACCGGAATTAGCTTTATACAACCTGTCTTGGCTACGCATATTTACTCCGAAATCCAATATATACAAGGCTCCATCCGGTCCGAAAAGAGCGTCCACAGGGCTTCCAAAGCCCCCTTCCCCGGTGAGGGAGGCAGGGAATCCGGAGCGGTTAATGGCAAAGGTAGTTACCCCTCTTGTGCTCATATCAATACGGGAAATACGATGGCCATACCCGGAAAAGGGTGTGATATCACCGTCGGTTGAAACACTTTTCCCGCCTGCCTCAGCGATAAAGACATCCCCATAGGGACCAAAATTCCGGTTATAATTGAAGTCAAACCCCATTATCCCGGAATAAGGAGGAAATAAGACATAGGGTCTTACCGGAGTATCAGGATGATTGGTTAACAGGAATTCGGGCTGTACTCCGCCTTCCGGCTGAAACCGTGGGGAAGTCACCGGTTCGCCTCCGGCATAGTCCGGCCATCCATACCATTCTCCCTGGATAATCATCTGAAATTCATCCGGCGCATTGGTCACCGGCCTGCTTCCCCGGTCATCGAAGCCCTGATTAGCGGCAAACAGCCGGTAATTATAATCAAAGGCAATGTGGCTTGGATACCGCAGACCCCAGACCACCATTTCCAGCTCCGATCCATCCAGATTTGCTCTTAGAATACTCCCGGATGCCTTCGTAACACCCTTTCTCACCTCAAATTGGCGGTTAATGCTTCCAAATGGAGAGAACGCTCCGGTCGACACGGTCTCCGTTGGATTAGCTAGGATATTCGGTGCTTCAAAATTCTGACCGTTTAAAATCATATAGCTCCCCGGATAGTCACACAGGAAGGGGTGAACATTCACCCAGGTATTGTCTGTCCCGACTACTCCGGAATTTGTATTGGTCCCTTGTGCCCAGTACATCTTGCCGTCATTGCCAAAAGCAACATTGCTTCCTCCGTAATCTCCGTTACCAGGAAGGCCCTCCATTATTTTTTCCACAGAGCGGTCTGTTCTGATAACAGAAATGTGGCATTTATGGGATACATAAATATCATTGCGCAGATGATTCAAGCCTGTGATGGGAGCATAAAAATCCTCGGCGATAACCTCTGGCATTCCGTTCCTTATTCTCACTACCCTGCCTTTGCCGGAAACCATCCCCGATTCCGCAACATATAAATCCCCATCTCTTGTAAAAGTCATACTTGTCGGGGCATCCAAGCCACTGACATAAACCTCGATTTTATAGCCTGCCGGTAAAATTATGTCATCGGGATTCAGATATCTGGTCTCTGTATCCTGATAATGGTTTGAGATATGAATATTTAAATACCCTTCCCCGTTTCCGCACATATATAACGCTCCCTCTACAGCATAGTATAATATATTATCGGAACTAAAATCATGTTCCGATAATCGTGGGTACAAAAGAGTCAACTCGTTCTCATAGCTTATATTATCGGAACCAAAATCATGTTCCGATTCTCAGAATGTACGGCATGGTGCAGCTTCTTTTATACTGCAGGAGGAAGAAAAAGGGACACATTAACCAACAACCTGCTGTAATATGTCCCTTTCCACATATATTATTCTTTTTTATAAAGCTCTCTGATTTCCTCTATCTGTCCGGCTGACATTGGCTGCTTCGGAGAATTATCATCACAGGTATTCCGGTTTTCAACAATCAAAACCGTGGTATCCTTCTCCAGCGTATGGGTATGCCAGATTCCCTGCTTTACATTATATAGCTGCAAGGGCTGCATTGCAATTGCATCTATATCATTGATCTCTTCTCCCTTTCCTCCGGTGAACAATGTGCAATTCCCTTCCAGTAAGACAAATACCTCGTCCGTTTCGTTATGCTTTTGCATTGTCGAAAGGTTCTGAATCTCCAATTCATCAATATACCTTAATACCGCCACCCTCCAGGTCTCAAAATCAACCAGAGGAAGATAGCCCTCTCCCTGATAGGAGGTTACTTCAATATATTCTTTTCTCAAAGGCTGTCTCCTTCTTTCTCCATCATATTATTAGCTTCCAAGCGCCGTATCTGCTTCTCCTTACTGCTTAGATCAATTCTACCCGGATCAAATGCTCCCGGTCTGCAGCCAGGGCTTTTAGACTTTCACGGCCGATGATATTCCGCCCTTCCTGGGTAACGTATTCCTCTCCATCAATAGTAATCCTTCCGACTCTATAC
>JAEZFH010000493.1 GCA_023437885.1 Bacillota bacterium
GCTGGAGCCAGGATAAGAAGAAGGGCTCCACCCGAAGCGACCGGATTCCCACTGAGCTGGTGGATGAAATTTCCATAATGAATCGCTATGATTATCAGATACTAATACCGGCGGCTCTGGAGGCTCAATTCACTGCCAAGGATTATAAAAAAGCTTCCGGCCTGCCTTTGCATCACTCCCAAACAGCACTCCATGTACTTAATTATGTAGGTGCTGTAGAACGGGTCGGTAAGAAAGGACGGGCGTTTGTCTATCAGCGCAGCCTTTTGGCCGAACAAGCCAGGAAATAGTGTTTATTAATATAAAAATAGATTGGAGGAAATCATTGTGAGTGAGATTCAAGATATGAATGAAGAGAACAGAAATGAATTAAATGCACCGAACCCCGGGGAAGCTCCTGCAGCAGAACCCGAATTTATTCCGTCCATGGATGATTATAAGGAGGAGATAGCCCGTTCTTTTAAGAAAATACAGGAGGGTGACATTCTGAAGGGCACCGTAATCGGAATCTCAGAAGCCGAAGTAATTCTCGATCTTGGTTATTATACGGAGGGCATCATCAAGCTGGAGGAATTAAGCAATGATCCCAGCTTCTCCATCAAAGCGGATGTAACCCTGGGCGAAGAGATCTCCGCAACGGTACTTCGGGAAGACGACGGACACGGTAATATTTTATTATCCCGTAAGCGTGCCGATGATATCCTGGCATGGGACCACCTGAAGGATGCCATGGACAACCGTAAAGTATTAAAGGTTAAGGTTGCCCAGTCTGTAAATGCCGGTGTGGTAGCATACCTCTTCGGTGTACGTGCCTTTATCCCCGCCTCCCAGCTGGCGTTGGCCTATGTGGAGGATCTGGAAGCCTGGGTCGGCAAAGAGCTTGATGTAATTGTAATTACCGCCTCTGCAGAGGATAAGAAGCTGGTGCTTTCCGCAAAGGAGGTTGCCCGTGATCTGGAGAAGCAGGACAAAACCAGTAAAATCTCCCGCCTTCAGACCGGAATTGTAACCACCGGCGTGGTTGAAAAAATAGCACCTTACGGCGCCTTTGTCAACATCGGAGAAGGCTTGTCCGGCCTGGTACACATTTCCCAGATCTGCGGAAGAAGAATCAAGTCTCCCAATGAGGTTATCAAGGAAGGTGAGACCGTCACAGTAAAGATCATTGATGTAAAGGACGGCAAGATCAGCCTGAGTATGAAGGCAGTAGAGGAGCAGGAAGAGGTTCTGGAGGAGGCGGAAGCGGCACCTTCCTCTTATTCCACCGGGGAAGAAGCAACTACCGGCCTTGCGGCACTCTTAAAGAATATCCGGCTGTAAAGCCCTATCTGCTAAAAAGCTTCCGGAGCCGCCCCTGATCCTGACGGATAACAAGGGTCGGTACTTCCGGAAGCTTTTATTATCTGTATATTAAAACGGGAGAAGTTCCAAGATATAAAGGACGATAAAGGCAATTCCGCTGACTCCGATCAGGTTAGTGATAAGCAAGAACCACAGCAGTGCCTGCCCCTTTTTAACTCTTTCCTGTAAAAGCTCCACCTTGGTGACCAAATCCGCCTGATATTCTTTATTCTGAAGATTCATCTGTTTCTGAAGCTCGATTAAAAGTTCCGAAAGGCGGTTCACCACATTCCTGTCCAGGCTCTCCAGCTGGCTATCCGCATCTGCCAAATTCACCTTTATGAACTCCAGCTCGGACAGCAGCCGGTCTAGTGCTCCCTGGTTCAACTCTTCCATCCGTTCCAGGTTTTTCTCTCCCTGTTCCTTCAGATAGGTTAGATCCAGAACCGTCTGGATATCCGTGAGAGACGAATCCTTGGCCGGACGCTGCGTCCCCTCCATGCTCCTTGCATATTCCAACAGCCACTTCTTATAGTATTCCAGGGCATCCCGGTATTCTGCCAGCTTATGTTCATACATCACTGCAGCTTCCGAAACATCTTCTTTCTTCTTCCCTCCGATGCTCATCACATCGGGCAGCCTGAATGGCAAATTCATAAGTATCTCTCCTTAGCTATACTCTAAATCCGAATAGTATTCTCTTTTTTTCCCTTTTATCGGTGGCAGCTCCTTCCGGCTCCGGTTCTTCTACAGCCTGCTCATCCGCGGCCTGTCCTTCTTCCTCCTCAATCACCCTTCCGAAGGACTCGGCAACTACTGATTTATAGGAGCTGATCAGCTCCTCGTGATACTCTCCCATCTGCTCCTTACTGAAGCACTTGATCTCTTCATTCAGGGTAAGCATCTTCTGGTCCAAATATGCCACAATCTCCGAGCATTCCTTCAATTCCTTCCGGATATGCTCCGGCGCATTGCCCTCAAATTTGTAATAAATTTTATGCTCCAGGCTTGCCCAGAAATCCATTGCTATGGTTCTGATCTGAATCTCGACCTTGGTCTCCACCGTGCGGTCCGTCAAAAATACCGGAATGGAGATGATCATATGGTAACTGGTATAGCCGTTATCCTTGGGACAGGTAATATAATCCTTCACCTTAAGCACCTTAATATCCTCCTGCTTGGAGATCGGATCGGCTATGCGGTAAATGTCGGAGGTAAAGGAACAAATGATTCGAATTCCTGCAACATCGTTGACGTATTTAATGATATTCTCTATCATCAGTTCCTTTTGATTATGGCGAAGCTTCTTCGCAATACTTTGCGGAGTCTTTATTCTGGACGTAATATGCTCAATCGGGTTATATTGATGAGCTAATTTAAATTCATTATTCAAAATTTCAAGTTTAGTATTTACTTGCTTTAGTGCTGCATCGTATAAAAGCAAAGCGGCACTCCACTCCTCTGCCTCATCATAGAACATGGGGAGATCCATTTAATCACAACCTTCGTATTGTATAGTCTGTCTAATAAAATAAACTATTTATGTTCATAATTTGTTCATTGTTATCATTATATCATAGAATTGTGAACAATTCTTTAAGATTACAAAAGCTTAATGAAAAATTAATTATTTTGAAATTGTTATCAATATACCGGAATAAACATACTGTTTTTCTTATTTAGCAATTAATTATGGAAATAGATACAATTGTAAACTATTAAAAATAAATTAAAATATTTTTAAAAATGTATTGACAATACCTGCAATTCATGGATATAATGTTGGCAGACTATTACAGAAAGTGAGGTAAAACAGATGATCCGTAACGTGAAATTTAGACTGCTTGCAACGAGTAACACATTTTATAACAATTTCATATTCAGCGCATTATATGATGTTACCTCATGGATTCGAAAAGAATAGCTGTGATCCCATATCTTTATCCTGCCCTGCTGCCAGCAGGAGATGGAAAAGGACCCTGCCATATTTTTGATTACTTGCCGTGGTATTATCATACCACGGCTTTTTTGTATCCTCGGGAGGAAGGTACGAACACGTACATAAGACATAACTTGTCTTTAGACATAACTTGTCTTTAGACATAACTTGTCTTTAGACAAAACTTGTCTTCAGATAAATTTGTCATCAGAGAATATTTTTCCTCAGGAAAATTTGTTCGAATGACATCCCCTGGAACTGGTCTGCTTTATAATGAAATTGACGTAAGATGGCTCAACGCGTAAAAACGAAAAGACATGGAATGAGCCTGTCTTTTCACTGGGAACGGAGGATTTATGAAAAAGATTTCAACCTATATTTTAAAGTATTGGTATGCCTATGTTCTTGCGATTATATGTACTTTGATTGCCGTATCTCTTGATATGCTGTCACCGCAAGTAACAAAAAGGATTATAGATGATGTAATCATAGACGGAAAGCTGGGGCTTTTGCCTACGATGCTTCTCCTGATTTTCATCATCGGTGTCGGAAGATGTATCTTCCAATATGTGAAGGAGTTAATTTTTGATCTGGTAAGCTCACGGATTACTGTAAATATTCGGAGGGATTTATTTAAACATATCCAGAGCCTGTCTCTAAGCTTCTTCGACAAAAACAACACAGGAGAATTAATGTCAAGGGTAAAGGATGATGCCGACCGTATCTGGGGAGCCCTTGGCTATGTCAGTATGCTGATTATTGAAGTAATCATTCATACGAGTATTGCTTTATACTGCATGTACCGATTAAGCCCCAAGCTGACCATTCTTCCGGTTTTGGTTCTGCCTCTGGTAGCCGCTTTGGCATTCCTGATGGAGAAGAAGCTGGGTGATATTTATGAGGCGATCAGCGAGGAAAACGCACAGCTCAATACTGTGGCACAGGAGAATCTCTCCGGCGTACGCACCGTGAAATCCTTTGCAAGAGAGAAGCATGAGATTGCCAAATTTCTCTCTCATAACAAGCGGTATTACGACCTGAATATGAAGCAGTCTAAAGTATTTGTTAAGCTGTATCCCTACTTTCAGTTTATTACCAAGCTGCTTCCGCTCCTTATCGTTCTGGGCGGCGGCTATCTGGTTATCCGGGAGGAGCTCTCTCTCGGATCATTGGGAGCCTTTATTGAGTATTCCGCCAATATCGTATGGCCGATGGAAATGCTGGGATGGTTATCCAATGACTTTGCGGCAGCCATCGCTTCCACCAAGAGAATTAAGAAAATTTACGCTGAGAAACCGCTCGTCAACGAGGCAGCAAATCCGGTGGTTCTGGATGACGTAAAGGGCTCAATCCGTTTTGACCGGGTATCCTTTTCCCTGGCGGAGAAGAATATCCTGTCCGATATCAGCTTTGAACTGACCGCAGGCAAAACCATCGGAATTATGGGAGCTACGGGAACGGGTAAGAGCTCGATTATTAATCTGCTCCAGCGTTTTTATGACACAACGGACGGTGCAATCTATCTGGACGGCGTCAATATCAGGGATCTGACCCTGCGCCAGCTGAGAGGAAGTGTCTCTCTGGTAATGCAGGACGTATTCCTGTTCTCCGATACCATCAATGAAAATGTTAAGCTGGGTAAAAGAAAACTCGTATGCAACGAAGAGGTTGTGGATGCTGCTGACAATGCCCAGGCAAGAGAATTCATTGAGCGCATGGAGGAGCAATATGAAACGGTTGTCGGTGAACGAGGTGTTGGCCTCTCCGGCGGACAGAAGCAGCGGATCAGCATTGCCAGGGCTCTGTCGAAAAAGTCTCCGATTCTGGTGCTGGATGACTCAACCTCCGCACTTGACATGGAGACAGAGCTTATGATACAAAGATCCCTGTCTCAGATTGATGCCAGCAAGCTCATCATCGCTCACCGTATCTCTGCAGTGCGGAATGCGGATGAAATTATTATCCTTGAGGAGGGCCGGATTGCTGAGCGCGGTACCCATGACAGCCTGTTACAGAATAAGGGCTATTATTATAAAACATATATGGCACAGTACGGAGATTATCTGGAAGATACGGAAGACTCCGCTCCTGTGTCCGATGAAAGGAAGGTGGCTGTATGTCAATAAATGCCATCAAGGAAGACGAATATTTAAAAAGTGTCAGTAAGAAGGTTACCCTGCTTCGGCTGTTCCGCTATATGCTCGCCTATAAGGGTCCGATTACCATAGTCATAATGATTATGCTGACCACCGTATCCATATCGATTGTCAATCCGTTAATTATTGACCGGGCCATTGACGTCCATATCGCTAATAAGGATTTCCGGGGTTTATTCCGGCTCTGCCTGTTTGCCCTGGGATTGAATACGGCTTTTGTAGTATTGGTAAAGCTTCGAATGTTTCTCATGGCGAAGATCTCCAACAATGTACTGCTCACCATACGTCAGGAGCTTTATACCCACATCCAGAAGCTGAGCTTCAGCTTCTTTGACAGCCGCCCAACAGGTAAGATTCTTGCGAGAATTATCGGAGATGTCAACTCTCTGAAGGATGTGCTGTCCAACAGTGTTACCACCTTAATCCCTGACTTTATTACCATTACTGCCGTAGTTATCATCATGGTAGCAATTAACTGGAAACTTGCCGTTGCCTCCCTGATCTCACTGCCCCTTATGGCCTTCGGGTTATGGTATATCCAGACCCGCTCCCATAAGAGATGGCAGCTCCACCGCAAAAAAAGCTCCAACCTAAATGCCTTCGTCCATGAGGATCTCTCGGGAATGCGGATCATCCAGAGCTTTACTGCGGAGGATGAAACAGAAGAGACCTTTGATGAGCTGCTGAAGGAGCATCGGGATTCCTTCGTTAGTGCGATCGTATTAAACGATGCCTTTGGCTCCGTTATTGACTTTAGCTGGGGCCTTGGTACCATCGCGATGTACTTTGTTGCGGTGAAGCTGCTTCGCATTGATGGAGGGAGTGTTGGTACCTTAATCGCCTTTTCCATGTATATCAACATGTTCTGGCGTCCCATCATGAACCTGAGTAATTTCTATAACCAGCTGATTACCAATGTGAGCGGAGCAGAGCGTATCTTTGATATTCTGGATACCAAGCCGGAAATTGCGGATTCCCAGAATGTAGCAGAGCTTCCCGAGATCCGGGGAGAGGTAACCTTTGATCATGTATCCTTTGCATACGATGCTGATACCAAGGTCTTAAATGATGTAAGCTTCCGTATCAAGCCCGGCGAGACCATCGCTCTTGTAGGTCCCACCGGAGCCGGTAAGACTACCATTGTCAACCTGATCAGCCGTTTCTATGATGTCCAGCGGGGCAATATCCATATTGACGGCTACAGTGTCAAGGATGTATCCATTGAGAGCTTAAGAAGGCAGATGGGCATCATGACTCAGGATAATTTCCTGTTCTCCGGTACCGTGGCCGATAATATACGCTACGGCAAGCTGGATGCCACCGACGAGGAGGTTATTGCTGCTGCCAAAGCGGTGAATGCCCATGACTTCATCATGAAGCTGGAGAAGGGATATGAAACGGAATTGAAGGAACGGGGTGCCGGTTTATCCATCGGCCAGAGGCAGCTGCTCGCCTTCGCCAGAACCATGGTATCCATGCCCAAGATTCTCATTCTGGATGAGGCTACCTCAAGCATCGATACTCATACCGAATTACTGGTACAACAGGGTATTGAAGCCTTATTGAAGGGAAGAACCTCCTTTGTTATCGCTCACCGGCTGTCCACCATCCGCAAAGCAGACCGTATCTTCGTTATTGATGACGGATGCATTCAGGAGGAAGGCAGCTCCGAGGAATTATTAGCAAAGAAAGGGCTGTATTATAATTTGTATATGGCTCAGTTCAAGAACCTGTCTCCGGACCTCTGCCTTAACTAGAAGGATGAAGTACGGATATAATATATATTTTCTTTGTTAGATCTTTTCATTAAAAATGATAAAAGCGTATCCCAAATACTACTTTCGATTCAACTTTTAGTATTTGGGATACACTTTTTTATTTCTTAATTTTTCTTTTGATAAGGACGTTGTCCTTGTAAAAACAGCTGATTAAGCATTCTATTGAAAAACCTGGTTTTACTATTCTTCTACCACCCTACCGATATTCCTGAGCTCACTCAATTCTCCCGTATTCGCCTTCATGACGGTGCTCTGTGCCATCTGCTTCTCTAATCCTCGTCCTCTTCGGGATAAACTTTTCGAAGCTTCTGGTTCATATCCTCCGCTATTTTCTTCTCATTGTTAAACATCGCAGTAGTAACACTGAAGTAAACCCCTGCAATCAGTAATAACATGGTTATGAATTGAGATATACGTCCGGCGTCTATCCATCCCCATAGAAGAGCACAACCCAATGCCGTGACATTGATGTATGCATAATGTATGATAACGCGCAGCTTCATCTGCATTTTACTTATCTCTCGTCTGGAATGAAAAATTGCGGTTCCGCCGGACGAGATCGCGGACATAACAATGACCTGCCAGATCACCTCGACAGTAAAATACAGCTTCGGCAGAAAGATTGTCATAAAGATCGCCGTACATATGGTACTCCCTGCTAAAACAAGGAAAAAGGAATGGATTATCTTCCTTAATGCATTCATATCTGTTCCCTCCTACATTCCCAGCTTCTTCTTCAGCTCCGGCACATATTGCCTGGATATCATGACTGTCTCACCGTTAAAAAGCTGGGCTTCAAAGCGTCCGGAATAAGCCGGACCGATGCTTTTGATCTTAGACGCATTCAGAATAACTGATTTGGACGCACGGAAAAAGTCTGTATTTCGAAACTCTTCCTCAAGCTCGTATAATTTCAGCTTCGTCTCATATACATTCTGCTTACAATAAAGAAATACCTTATTATCCACGCCTTCAAAGTAGTATATAATTGCCGGGTCAATCATTGTGATATTTCCGTCCTTCATCCCGGCCAGCTTTTTCTGCCCCCGCCGAAGCTCTCCAACCAGCTTCAGGATCGATTCATTCCATTCCTTGCATCGAATGATGATCTGATCCTCTTCCTCCGGACCGCATTCCTCAATAATAATCTTCATAGAAATCCCCATTTCGCCGTAATCCTGTGGCATCTAGCCCGGAAGAAAGTCAAAATGGGTTCCCGCCGAAATCCATTCCGGGTTTCTTCCCAAGGATGATGGCTTTTCATCATCCTTTTCCCTTATCTGCTCATCACATTTCTCTTACTCTGCAATGCACCTGCAATACCTATGAAAATTATACCACTAATCAGGAGAAATGCTATCTGAAAAGTTGTGGATATTACCTTGCCGTCCGAAACAACGGTAATCCCCATATACTCCTTATACCCGGTAATTAATTCCTCCGGGCACCCCGCAAAGGTCTTTGCCAGAATTTCACCGGTAAACGCTTTTCTCATGAAGGAACTGCCATGAAGCAGCGGAAAGCATTTTAGGATATTTTGCACCTTTTCCGGAAGCATTCCCATGGGGAGATAGATCCCTGCCAGGAAGCCCACCAGTGTTCCGATGATGGTGCTTAGCCCCCCGAAAGCACTTTGACTGTGAACAAAATTAGCAATCAGGAAAACCATACTCGCCGAAGTAAATACATTGAGTACAATATAGATAAAGATCTCTCCCAGGACCGCCGCAGGTAGGAGGCTTCCTCCTGTAGTCACGACATACGCTTCCCCAATGACTACTGTGAGAGTACACATGATAATTCCCATAATAATCGCAGCAAGGACATAGCTGAAGACAAATACTCCTCTTTTTACCGGAGTCACATAGAAACTGGAGAGCTTTCTGTGCACTTCATCCTCCACCATAATTCCCACCATGGATAAGGTTATGGTAATGGAGTTAACCACCACGATTCCCGCCAGAGTCCAAAGCATTACTAATTGCTCCGCATTGGCCCGGTCTGCGGCTGTATTCCGTCCTTCTCCGAATTCCTGCAATAAATCGATAACACCGTCCGCATTCATTTTTCCGAGGAATACTACCATGAGACCTATAATAATCAGCATGGAAAGCAGGGAGAAGAATATATTGGAACGGTCCCTGGAATAAACCAGGATATTACGCTTTATTAATCTGAATAATAACATATTTTCCTGCCTCCTTATAAGCTTTTCCCTGTTATAGTTAAGAATACGTCATCCATTGTGCCCTGAACTAATTCAAAGGACTTCAGGCTGTCCTTGACCCGATTAAGAAGCTCCAGGCCCGACATGGAATCCGCTATCGTAACCCGGATGTAATTGCTTCTGTGCTGGAAGGAATAACCTTCCTCCCTCAGCCGCTTCATAAGCTCATCTTCATCCTCCGGCACCAGCTTCAGGATATCCTGGGCATACTGCTGCTTTAATTCGGAAGGTGTTCCGTCCGCAACCAGCTTCCCTGCCTCCATGATGGAGATATAATGTGCCTTCGCCGCCTCCTCCATGTAGTGGGTCGTAAGAAACACCGTCATACTGTCTTCCCTTCTCAGCCGTTCAATGCACTCCCAGACATTCTGCCTGGTCTGAGGGTCCAATCCGGTGGTCGGCTCATCTAAAAATAATATCTCCGGGCGGTTCATCAAAGCCTTCGCAATCTCACAGCGCCTTTTCTGTCCGCCGGATAGATTCCGGTACTGCCTGCCTAGCAGTCCACCAATATCCAGGATACCGCAGACATAATCCAGATTCCTGCGGATAACATCGCTTCCAGGATCATATAAAGATGCCCTGATGATCAGGTTTTCTTTAACCGTAAGTCTGTCATCCAAGGTATTCTCCTGAAAGACAACTCCTATTTTGCTGCGGATCTTTCTATCCTCTTTCCCAAGCCGGCAGCCGCAAAGAGTAACTTCTCCCTCCTCCGGCCTCAATAAGGTACACAGCATATTAATTGTCGTGGATTTTCCTGCTCCATTCACACCCAGAAAACCATACAGCTGCCCCTTCTTTACCTGGAAGCTGATATCATCCACTGCTTTTACTTCTTTAAAATACTTTTTCAGATTTTTTACCTGAATTATATCATCCATACACTCTCACACCTTTCCGTCTATGCTCTGAAACAGATGAAATACCAGCCGCCATTCTCCGGAATACACTATCCGAGCTTGTATCCGGGACTGATTTCCGATTAAGGGCTGACCAAACGCTGTGCATCTCAAGCATCAGAACATCTGTAATGAGTTTATTGCATAAGATATTTTATTGCAATATCTATATG
>JAEZFH010000037.1 GCA_023437885.1 Bacillota bacterium
AATATAGAACAATCAAAGCTGGAGCCACTCATGCCGTGGTCAAAAATACTCCCGGCTGATTGTTACAGCAAGCGTCGCAAATAAGCGGCGCTTAAAATTTACTAGGAGCGTATGATTTGACGCTTACGTTAGAAAGACCCAATATAATCGATCTAACTTGGAATGATGTAAAATTAGATGCTAATAAGCCCTTTCTTAAAGTTGGCAAAAGAGAATTAGAGCTATTTCCGCTCTTGATATCTTGTTTTAAGTTAATAAAGGAAGAACATAACAAGGAAAAAATAAAGGGAGCATTTGTATTTTCTACATTTTATAATGGAAAGTATCGCCCATTTACAGAAAGTACAGTTAATGGGGTTTTTAACAAACTTATTGAAATAAATGAGGATGATAAATGGAGTTATTTTTCACCACAATATGTGAGAACTTGCCTAGTTAGAGTATTGTTTGACAATGGATATTCAATGGATGAAATAATTTATTTAACTGGAATCGATCTAAAAAATATTTATAGGTACATAGCTACTGATGAAGTTATTGAAAGGCGAAAAAAGAATCCTAAAGGAATAAAAGTAAGCTATTATTTGATGGATTACTTAAAAAATCGCTGGGAGATTTATAGGACAATAAAGACTAGATATACCTTGGAGTCTCCTTTCGGTAGTCTACTTCGGCTACCAAACGGCGCCAATCTTTCGGGTTTGTCGCCTTTTAGCCGCCCAACTTGTTGCTAATGGCTAACTGTAGTTGATTATACTTGACTATACCTGACGATTAGAAAATCACCACACATTAAATAGTACACGGCTCAAGCCTAGGTAGTATCTGGCTTTTCTCACCTAACCTCCCGACTATCGCCTTCCCATAAGACACCTAAAAAGAGCATCAGCCCTCAAGCTGATGCTCTTAACATTCTACAGCGGATAACGGGAATCGAACCCGCATCTCAAGCTTGGGAAGCTCGCATTCTACCACTGAACCATATCCGCATAGTTCTATTTTAGTCTGAAACTGAAAAATGTCAATATCCATATTACAATTTTAGATTAAAATTTCATAAACTGGAAATAATACTACTGCAATTAATATTCAAATTCAGGGGCTACCCATCCCGGATTCCTTAAACTCTAACATCCATAAGTCACATCACTGGGCAGAATTTGTATATATTTGGTTGCAAAATAATTTAAACAGGCAAGTCTATGAGGTATAAATAAAATATTATCGGAGAAGACTATATTTTGAGGTGATAATAGTGAAAAAGAACAAATTTACCGAGTTTTTAAAAGGAAAAGGTTATTACATGTTATTATTTGTCGGCGTAGTTGCCATAGCAACGGTAGCCGTGATTGGATCCCAGTTATCCTCCAACCAGGAACAAAAGGATAACGAATTCGTGGATATCAATGAAGTAGATGATAACATAGCAGCTGAGGATGGGGTTAATGAGCTGGCTGAGAATAACCCGATATCGGAGGGGATTGTTAATAATGAAGGCGATACCTCTTCCGAGGTAGCTTCCAATGATGAAGCCGCAAATATTGCTGCGGAAATTGCAGGTCAGAAGGTTGCAAATAATGAGAACATGATTGAGTATGAGGGCTATGAAGAAGATAATGTGCCCGATGCTTCACTGGCACAGGCAGGGGAGACAACCGATACTGCCTCGACCGAGGAATCCATGGAGACCAGCACCGCTACCGCTCAGAATGAGACGGCAGAGACACGGGAGGACTTGTCCTTTAGTATGGAGGACGATCTTATGTGGCCGGTTCAGGGTAATGTCATTATGAATTACAGTATGGATCATACCATCTATTTTGCTACCCTGATGCAGTACAAATGCAACCCCGCCCTCATCATTGATGCTGAGGTGGGAACTGAAGTAAAGGCAGCAGCAACCGGCGTTGTTACAGGAATCGACCTGAACAATGAAGAAACCGGTATTACCGTTACTATGGATATCGGTAATGGCTACAGTGTCGTATATGGACAACTGGCACAGGACATGCCTCTGAAGGTTGGCGATCTCGTTAACGAGGGTGAGGTTATAGGTACTGTCAATGCACCTACAAAATATTACTCCATCGAAGGCAGTAATCTGTATTTTATGGTTAAGGAAAATGATCAGACGATAAATCCCATGTTACTTCTTCGTTAAAAGGAAGCGGAAAAATGATTGCAAAAAAACAAGTGAGGGTGGCTTAAAGCGTAGCTTTTAAGCTCCTCACTTGTTTTGTTAACTTAAATAGCGGTGTTGTATAAACATAAGACAAGTAACTTTGCCTCTTGACATTGTCAAACATAAAGCAAATGTTTTAACTTGCTGTTGCTTATGGCTATTGAAATATAACTTTCCCCCTGCCGGAGCAGTTATTGGTATAGATAGCCCTTATCTGCGAGTGCTCTCTCGATACGGTCCAGGGTCTCTTCCGAATCGGCGACTACGGTATGCTGGTGTATGCCATCCGCCAGATCCTTGAGAGGAACAATTTTTCTCTCCCTTACCTTATTCACAAAATCATATACATCCTGGCGGTTACGTATTGTCAGTGCCGTAGCGATATCTCCGTAGATCTCATGAGTTACAATCACATCCAGAATTTTACCGCCGTTGTCAACGAAGGTACACAGTTCATCCTCAATCTGCTCTGTGGTATGGCGTACCTTGAAGATACGCTTGACCCGGGGCTCATCGGATTGATAGATTAAGTAGCCCTTGGTGGTGGAGAAGATATTGATGCCGGTAGCCCGCAGCAGGGTGATATCCTGAACAATCACCTGCCGGCTTACCTTCAGCAGACGGGACAGTTCTCCTCCGGAGATGGGTTCTGTTTGCTCGTTTAGTATTTTCATAAGCTGTTCTCTGCGCTTTGCTCCTTCCATCCGAGGCTCCTTTCTCAAATATTGATAAATGCCTTTGCATTTTGGTTATCATCCTATATAATAAGGTTGTTCATTATTAAAATATTATATACTGACAGGAACAAAATGGCAACGGTTTAATATTTCTATAAATAGATGGCAGCCGGTATTAAGAAAGGAAGGCACAGGATGTTTCGCTTATGGGCAAAGGTATTCAAGGACAATAGAATGATTAAGGATATGGTGGTTTGCAACGAGGACCCCGGGCTTCGAAGAACACAGAAAATATTTGCCGCCCTGGATGATATATGCAGCGCATACGATTTATCCAAACCCATTTGGTTAAAGCCAACGATAGAAGATTTTAAGAAGCATGACAAGACCAGGTTCACGAAGGATAATTTCATTGACCAGATTGATTTTGACTATTTGGACATTCATGTGATCGAAGAGGATAAAAGGCGTCCGGGCGGCAGTGGAGGATGGGATGAAGCGAAAATATATCCTATACGGGATCTTATTTCTTTTGATTATTCTTATTCTGATGACTGCTGTTCTGATTCTGCGGAACGGACAGAATAAGAACCTGTTCAAGCAGGAGGTACCGCAGAATACCCTTGCAGAAAGGAACAGGGAAGCGGTGTATTCCTATCTTGAGGAGGATACAACGGAGGCTGCTGTGAGGGAGACCAATCTTCAGGAAAGCGCAGGCATGGAGGAGGAGCTGCAGGAAGAATACAAGGAAAGCCGGAAGGGCTTGTCCGAGATTGCAGATGGAAAGGATTTAGATAAGGAGCAGGATTCAGATAAAGAGCAGGATTCGGATAAGGAGCAGGTGACAGATATGGAGGCATGGGGGCAGGGAGTTGCCAAGACCTTTTATTATGAGGAGCTATCACAGGAGATTAAGGATCGGATTTTCGGCAAATCCTATGGTGAGAATTGCATCGTACCCTATGAGGAGCTTCGCTATATCAGTGTCCTTTATTGGGGCTTTGATGACCGTACGCATACCGGTGAGATGATAGTGAACCGGGCCATTGCTGAGGATGTGGTAGAGATTTTCAAGGAGCTGTACGAAGCAAACTACCCCATCGAGCAAATGGAACTGGTCGACGAATATGATGCGGATGATAATACTTCCATGGCGGCCAATAATTCCTCCTCTTTCAATTACCGTGTGATTGAAGGAACCAGCCGTATCTCGCTTCATAGCTTTGGATTAGCGGTTGACATCAATCCGCTTTATAATCCCTATGTCCATAATGTAAATGGCGAGCGGGTAGTGACGCCGGTAGAAGGAGCTAAGTACGAGGACCGGACCTTGGATTGTCCCTATTATATCAGTGAAGGGGATATCTGCTACCAGGCCTTTATTAAACGGGGCTTTACCTGGGGCGGGGAATGGAAGAATAATAAGGATTATCAGCATTTTCAGAAGGTAATTGAGACTGAGTGACGGTGAGACAGCAATTGATTTATGGTTTTTATAATGATATAATAGAGCGTAGTGAACATACTGCAAGCTTGCTTGTGTGAATGCGAGCAGGTTGAAGATCATGAACGAGGTTTATGTTTATGATATAATAGAGTGTAGCAAATATACTTCAAGTTTGCTTGTGAACATGTAAGTGGAGTGAAGATCATGGATGCGGTTTTCATTCATGATTTAACACAAAAAAAGAATCTGGAGTACGAGGACAGTTAGTAATATAATTATTGGCAGGGAGTTGTATCATGAGGTGGATCTTGATGGCGGATATAGACATCGCAATGTATGAGGCTGTAGAGCAGGCATTACAGGAGGGTTGTAGAATCTTTCCTTTGACACCCGCCACCGATCTGCAGAAGGAGCTGTCAGAGAATAAGATTGACCTGCTTCTCCTGACCGTTACAGAGGAAAATACCGTCTTCTTTCAATGGTTTGAACATATGAAGGAGCTTCCGGGGATAGCAGGCATACCGGTTATTTTTTTGACTGACCGGGGGTGTCCCTGGATTGAAGAGAAGGCATTGGCAATCGGAGCGCAGGATTTCATCATCCTGCCGGCCTCGGCTGCAATGCTGCAGAAGAAAATCGAGAATTTCCTGGAGCTTTATACCCTTCGGGATAACAGACGGTATGTGGAGAGGTACCAGGACGCAATTGCCTTCAGCTTTGCGGAACTGGTGGATTGCAGGGATGAGACCACAGGGGACCATCTGAAGAATTCGACCCAGTATTTCCACATCCTGCTGGAGGAGGCTATAGAGAAGGACTATTACAAGGATATTCTTAGAATGGAAGATATCCGGGACTTGCTGCGTTCCGCCACGCTGCATGATATCGGCAAGATTGGTATTAATGATGATATTCTTCGCAAGGCTTCTCCGTTAAACTACCATGAGTATGAGTATATGAAGACGCATACCACCCTTGGAATGCAGGCCTTTGAGAAAATAATCCGGGAGACCGGAGGTACCCGGTGGCTGTATCTGGCAAAGGATATTGCCTATTGCCATCATGAACGTTGGGACGGTACAGGGTATCCGAACGGGCTGAAGGGGGAAGAGATTCCGATCTATGCAAGAATCATGACGGTAGCGGATGTGTATGATGCGCTGACTTCCTCCCGTTCCTATAAGGATGCATATACCCATGAACAGGCAACGCAGATCATTATTCAGGGAAGCGGTCACATATTTGACCCGAGGCTGGTGGAACTCTTCCTGTCTTCCCAACAACGTTTTGAAGAAGTATTGCTTAGAAAAAACGGCAATTTGGATGAATAGAAAGGAAGTAGCCTATGTCATACACGGCACTTTACAGAAAGTTCCGCCCGGATAATTTTTTTGATGTCAAGGGACAGGAACATATCGTAACTACTTTAAAAAATCAGGTTATGGCAGGGAGAATTGGACATGCCTATCTGTTCTGCGGTACCAGGGGAACCGGTAAAACCACCGTTGCCAAGCTTCTTGCCAAGGTTGTGAACTGTGAAAATCCGGTCGACGGCAATCCCTGCAACGAGTGCCGGATGTGTAAGGGGATTACGGCCCAGACCTCAATGAACGTCATTGAGATCGATGCGGCTTCCAATAACGGCGTGGATAATGTCAGAGAGATTGTGGAGGAGGTAAGGTATTCCCCCACGGAAGGAAAATATAAGGTATACATTATCGATGAGGTTCACATGCTTTCAACAGGAGCCTTTAATGCCCTGCTAAAAACCATCGAAGAGCCTCCGTCCTATGTTATCTTTATTTTGGCAACGACCGAGGTTCATAAGATTCCGGTGACAATTCTGTCCAGGTGTCAAAGATATGACTTTAAAAGAATTACCATAGATATTATCGCTGACCGTATGACCGAGCTTATGAGGGAAGAAAGCATTGAGGTTGAGGAGAAGGCCCTACGCTATGTAGCCAGAGTGGCAGACGGCTCCATGCGGGATGCCTTGAGCCTGCTTGACCAATGCATCTCCTTCTATCTTGGCAAGAAGCTTACCTATGATAATGTGCTGGAGGTACTAGGCGCGGTAGACACCTCGGTGTTTGCCGGAATGCTGGGATGCATCAGGAAGCAGGATGTGTCTGCCTGTATAGGGCTATTGGAGGAAATTGAGAGCAGCGGCAGGGAACTGGGCCAGTTTATCATAGATTTTATCTGGTATCTGAGGAATTTGCTGTTGGTTAAGACCACAGAGGATATCTCGGATATGGTGATAGAGATATCCACGGAGAATCTGGAGCTGCTGCGGCAGGAAGCACAAACCATAGGAGAAGAGGTGCTGATGAGATATATCCGTATCTTCTCCGAGCTATCCAACCAAATTCGTTATGCAACCAGAAAGAGAGTACTGATTGAAATAGCATTGATAAAGCTATGCAGGCCGGAGATGGAGATCAATCTGGATTCTGTCATCAACCGGATTAAGATATTGGAAGAGAAGCTTAAGAATGGTGTGGTAATGGAAGCAGGAGCTTCCCATACCCGCAGTAATACGGAAGAAGTGCCGCCTGCCAGTAAGCAGCCGGTGATTCTACCCGAAGCACTGCCGGAGGATATCAAGCAGGCAGCAGAGAATTGGAAGAGTACAATTAGTCAGATTGCAAGAAAGGCACCTGCGCTTGCCACGGTGCTCCAGGGAGCGACGCTCAGCGTAGACGGCGGACAGGGGTTGCAGATTGTGGTCACCGAATCCCTGGATAAGGAAATGATTGACCGAGAGCCG
This sequence comes from Bacillota bacterium, assembly GCA_023437885.1. Lineage (GTDB taxonomy): Bacteria > Bacillota > Clostridia > Lachnospirales > Lachnospiraceae > Mobilitalea. The sequence continues at coordinate 7,080 of JAEZFH010000037.1, forward strand.
CATTTGCAGCTGATTAAGGAGGTTCTCGCTCAGATGGTCCATAAGCAGGTGCCCGTAAGCGTGCGGTATCTGGACCGGAGCAAGGAGAGGATAGAGGAGGTACCGGATCTGTCAAGGCTGATTAAAATGCCCATCCAGTACGAATAAGAAGAATACGGTTAACGGACGTAACATATGAAATAATGGAAGCATTTTCGGTAAAGGCGTATCACAATAAGGTTCATTGCAATAAATTTTACGCAAAGCAGGAAATAGACCTACTTGCAGTAAGCAAACTTTAATAAAGCATGCAATGATATGGCAACCAACAATATGGTAACTTTATTAAAGTGTAAAATTAGTTGTAAATATAGAATAAGAATGTGAAGCATGAAAGGAGTATATACAATGGCAAAAAAAGGTGGATTTCCGGGTGGAGGTATCCCCGGTAATATGGGTAATCTGATGAAGCAGGCACAGAGAATGCAGAAGCAGATGGAGGATAAGACAAAGGAACTGGAAGAGAAGGAATGGGAAGCAAGCGCAGGCGGCGGTGCGGTAACCGTGAAGGTATCTGGTAAGAAGGAGATTGCTTCCGTGAAATTAAGCAAGGAAGTAGTAGATCCCGATGATATCGAGATGCTGGAGGACTTAATTGTCGCTGCGGCAAATGAAGCACTTCGTAAGATGGAGGAAGAATCCTCTGCCGTTATGGGGCAAATTACAGGCGGACTCGGTAACCTTGGTGGTCTTGGAGGCTTTCCTTTCTAATGGATTATTACAGCAGGCAAATCAGTAAGTTAATAGAGGAACTGTCCCGGCTTCCCGGAGTGGGAACCAAGACGGCCCAGCGGCTGGCATTTCATATCATTAATATGCCGGAGGAGCAGGTTGCCGGCCTTGCCGGCTCCATCGTTGAGGCAAAGCAGAATATCCGCTACTGCGCAGATTGCCTGACGCTTACGGATAAAGAGCTCTGCCCGATTTGTTCCTCCCCTGGGCGCAATAAGCGTCAGATCATGGTTGTGGAGAATCCGAGAGATTTGGCGGCTTATGAAAAGACCGGCAAATATGAGGGTGTCTATCACGTTCTCCATGGTGCAATCTCGCCCATGCTGGGAATCGGCCCTGCCGATATTAAATTAAAGGAATTAATGCTGCGCCTTCAAGGAGAGGTTGACGAAGTGATTATCGCAACGAATTCCAGTCTGGAGGGCGAAGCAACCGCCATGTACTTAAGTAAGCTAATCAAGCCGGCAGGAATTAAGGTCAGCCGTATTGCCAGCGGAATACCGGTAGGCGGTGACCTGGAGTATATCGATGAGGTGACACTGCTTCGGGCATTTGAAGGAAGAGTGGAGTTGTAAAAGAAAGCTTATGCTTGTTAACGGGTAATCTAAATTATCGTTACGGCAACCCCGTTTAGCCTCATAGACATAATAGAAAATAATGCGAAAGCATCGTAGAAAACAGACCTAGATAGGGCGTTTCACCGCCTCGTCTCAGGTCTGTTTTTCACCTAAAATATATCAGCTACCGCAGAGCTTCTTAACAATAATACAAGGAAAATCAAAAAAATCAAAGGCTTAGGTTTTTCTTGATTTTAAAATGAAAAATTCATCAAACAAGCATAATTACTATACTTACTGATATTGGGTTAATACCAATATGATTATCAAAACAATATTTTTTCTATATTATAATTAGAAATTACTATTAACCATAATTGTGGATTGAACACATTTATGTTCCATATACTTATTCCTTTTAGATTATATTTCGTTATTAAGTCTAATGTGGCATTAATTGTCTGTGAATCAATAAACCATACTATATGATTAATTTTATCATTCGTAGTATAAGTAAAATATGGTGTTTGTGATACATTATCAAAATTAATTACTTCTCCATAGTTATATGCTAGATTACTGACATTATCAAACGACAAATTATTTACATTTGAAATACCAGCCACATAAGGTAGCTCCCAATCATATCCAAGTGTCGCTATACCAATAATGATTTTCTCCGGTGGAATAAAACGCAGAATATAATTTAGAAATACTTCGGTTTTATAAATGGAACTGATAGGTGAGGGCGGGCTAATATTAGAGGCCCATTCATAACTCATAAATATAATATTTTGGGCTAAACGGTTTATAAGAGAATAGTCGACTTTTTGGAAGCTTAATTCATCATTAACTTCTGTTATATTTGGATTTATTGTGACAAATACTTGATATCCTTCTTCATTCAATCTATTTGTTACTTTTGCGAAATAGTTATCATACAATTGAATGTTAGATAAACTAATGTATTGTAAGGAAAGATTTAATCCAAAATAACCCTTCGCTTTTAATATAGTTAGAATGTTTTTGATTTGTCTGTTTTGAAATTCTTCGTTTAAAAGTAAATCAAAGTCTGTTTGTATGTTAGCGACTCCTTGAATGGTTAAAGTTGTTAGCAGCATTAGGGGAGCAACGCCGTATGCTCTTGATATTTGTATTATTTCTGTATCATCATAATATGAGATTATTTCACCCTCTTTTGTTGCAGTATAGTTTAAAATAGAAAGATAGGTTAAAAACGGTAATGTCTTTCTTAAAGTTTCATTATTAATAGTAGGGACAGTATTACCGTGTGTTGTAATCGTTTCTTTCTTATCATAACTTATAACAATTGTATCACCTGGATATATGTACTCTCTATCCGAAAGGTAGGGATTATTCGCTAATAATTGTATTAATGAAACATTATAGTAATCAGCTATATTTTGTAATGTATCTCCTTCTTGTACCGTATAGGTCGTTTCCGGGCTTGCAATAACAATAGATTGCCCAATCGCTAAAGCATTTGGATTTTTAAGGCCATTATCCTGAATAAGCTTATCTACAGAAATTCCATATTGTTCTGCTATTGATTGTATAGTATCGCCATATTTAACAACATGTATTATCATGATACACCTCAAAGATTTAATTATAATATTATATGGCAACATTATTGATAGTTTATCTTAATTTTAAAGTAGGTTATTATTTTGCCTCAGATAGGGTCATAAACCGCTCCGTCTCAGGTCTATTTATTTACCCATTTCAGACCGGACCACGCTTAAGCAGAAAATGATCATTTGATATGAAACGCTGAAGCATATCGTAGCTCAATATATTTTGAGAAAAAACACAGCATCAAATACTCGGTAATGTAAGTGATACGAATATACTAAAAAAATACATATTATTTGAATTTGTAACAATGCTTGATGTATAATATTACCATGGATTTGTAGCCCAAGCATAATTTAACGTAATCGTAAATAAACAAAAATAACAGATATATACAAATAGAAAGTGTTGATTAATTTGTATTCATTGGGGGATTAATATGTTTTATCAAAATGTAATTGATGAATTTACTGCTATAAGCAAAGAAACAATCGGGGACAAATTAACTGGGATTTATTTGCATGGTTCTATGGCTATGGGTTGTTTTAATCATGAAAAGAGTGATATTGACTTGCTTATTGTGATTGAAAACGATATTACTGATGTGCAGAAAATGGAGTTTATGAAACAAGTTGTAACGCTGAATGAACAGGCTCCTGCGAAAGGGTTGGAAATCAGTATTGTGAAGAGAGAATATTGCAGGCCTTTTGTGTATCCAACACCGTTTGAATTGCATTTTTCGCCAATGCATCTGCAGTGGTTTAGAGACAATCCTGAGAATTATGTGGAAAACATGAGAGGTGAAGATAAAGATCTTGCAGCTCATTTTACAATCATAAACAGGTATGGAATTGTGCTATACGGAGAACAGATTGAAAGTATATTCGCAGAGGTACCGAAAAAGAATTATGTAGAAAGCATCTGGTTTGATGTGGAGGGTGCAAGAGAAGATATAGCAGAGGAACCTATTTATATGACACTTAATTTGTGCAGAGTGTTGGCATTTTTAAAGGAAGATCTATGCCTTTCAAAGCTGCAAGGTGGTGAATGGGGGCTTGCACATATGTCTGAAAGATATCATCCTCTTATTTTACATGCATTAAACTGCTATAAAACAAATCAGATCATGCAGGCAGACGTGGAACTTGCAGGTCAGTTTGCGGACGAGATGCTTACAATTATTAAGTTTGAAAAGGAGCAAATAGAATAGCGGAAGAAAGAGGAAAACCACTATATGAGAATTAAGTTATTCAAATAATATCTATTCAGTGGTAGCCAAAGATAAGCATGTGGTCTATCATAAGTGGAATGAGTTATAATAAAGGAAGGAATTTGGATTGCACAGAATCCATGGGAGGAAGGAATGAATTTACCAAAAAGGATTAAGGAGATCATCGGTGACAGACAATATGCAGAGGATACCGTCGGAATGTCTGGTGCACAAGTAATTTGCTTTGATGATTTCGTTCTAAAGATAGAAGAATTATCCGAAGAAGCGGAGAATGAGTATAAAATGATGGAATGGCTGGCAGATAAGCTGCCGGTACCCCAGATTGTCTGTTATGAGAAAGAAAGTAATATGAGCTATTTGCTGATGAGTAAGCTTACTGGTGAAATGTCCTGCTCAGCTGCATTGATGGAGAAACCGAAACAGTTAGTTGCTATGTTGGCAGAGGGGCTAAAAATGCTTTGGAAAATAGATATTTCATCTTGTCCGTGCTCCAATTCGATTGATAATAAGTTGAAGTTGGCAGAAATACGTACGAAACAGAATCTTATTAATATTGAAGATGCAGAAACAGAAACCTTCGGAGATGCCGGATTTAAGAGCCCTGTCGAATTATTACAATGGCTAGAAGATAATAGACCTGTCGAAGAGCTTGTTTTTGCGCATGGAGATTATTGCCTTCCCAATGTTTTTATTAAGGATAACAAAATTAATGGTTTTATTGACCTGGGGAGAAGCGGGGTTGCAGATAAGTACCAGGATATCGCACTCTGTTATCGAAGCCTGAAGCATAACTTTGATGGTTCTTACGGTGGAAAAATCCATGCGGATTTTAAAGCAGAGAGTCTTTTTGATGAATTGGGCATTAAGCCTGATTGGGAAAAAATCAGATATTATATCTTATTGGATGAGTTGTTCTAGTGAGTTAATGCCTGATGAATTTTCCCGAAGGGCAGAAATAATCCTTTCGAAGCTTTACTGTAAATACAAAAATAAATAAAAACTATGGAGGAACGTAGCATGTGGTGTCTCTTTTTATTCAACAATAACAGAATACGCTAATCAATTTAGTTAACGAATAGTCGGTATAGCTTATGCAAAAAGCATAGGTTTATTTGTTGTATAGAAAAGGAGACCGTATATGAAGATAGATAATAGTATTCTTAAGTACTACTTAAAAAATGTGATGTTTATTACAGGGACAGCATATGCAGGAAAGTCAACTATGGTAGCAATGCTGGCAGAAAAATATGGATTAATTCACTGTGGTGAAAATTATCACTCCAGGATTGCAGATGAGGTAATAGTTCCGGAACGTCAGCCTAATTTGTGTTATTTTCGGACAATGAAGGATTGGCAGGAATTCGTGAACAGATCACCAGAAGAATATGATAAATGGATACAGGGATGTTCACAGGAAGCAGCCGAGTTTGAAGTCGCTGAACTGATTCGGATCTCTCAGAATCAGAAAGTAATTGTTGATACAAATATACCTCTTGATATACTGCATGAAATTGCAGACTATCATCAGGTAGCTGTGATGCTGTCACCACAGGAAATGTCAGTAGAGAAATTTTTTGACCGAGATGACCCCGATAAGGTTTTTGTGCGGGAGCAAATAATGCAATCAAAGTCTCCTCAAAAGACGATGGAAAATTATAAGGCTTGTTTGGCTAAAGTGAATAGTAAAGAGAACTACGACAAATATGCCGGGAGTGGATTTTTTACGTTAGTAAGAACCGATGCAGACAAGGATACGAAGGCTGAAGTACTGAGAATTCTATCAAACCATTTCGGATTACTCGATTAAAGTGTTCAATCCTATTTTAGTGATTTAAGTGAATTAATAGAATTTATTAAGACTGGAAAGCGGAAAGCAGAAATGTAAGAGGAGAACTATTATGATAGAAGTGATGTTCGGCGAGAGCGAAGGCGGAGCGATGAAAGTAGGGAAGAATTATCGAAAGCCTGATTTTAATAGTGGAACAATAGCATGGTTTGGAGAAAAACCGAGTAAAGAGAAGTTTGATAAAATGTTTGACGGGAAAGCAGTCGGCGGTAATTCCTCAGAAGTAGTTTGTATTCCGTTTATTCTGGATATAGGTGATATTACCGTTCCTATTGATAGCGAATACCGGAAAAATCTCATATTAGATCTCTATACAATGAATGGGTTTGGCGATGAAAATACACTAAAATCGCTGGAGGATGCGTGGGGCAAATATTTAAATGAAATCGAACGATTAAAAAATTATGCTTTGCATGGAGAATGCATTCGTTTATGGTATAGTAATGCGCCGTATTCTTTGTGTGGCTTTTATTATGCCTGTAATCTTTTGAAAGAGTATGATTGCAGGATATCTGCGATAAAACTACCGCAGCACATGCTGCTTTCGGATCACGAGATACAGTTTTATTCCTCCTGGGGAGAAATAGATGCGGGTAAGTTTTATAAATTCCTTCCCTTGGAACATGCATTATCTATCTGTGAAATACGTTCCTATGCTTCCCACTGGTTTGAATTAATGGAAGAAAAAAGTATGTTGCGAGCCGCTGTAAATGGTAAAGTAATTGGCGTGCCGGAGGATTTCTATGACCATATTATAAGAAAGGAGCTACCGAAAGGCGAGTTTGTTATGGCACGTCTCATAGGAAATATATTGGGATAATATCCTCTTGGAATAAGCGATTGGTGGTATGCGAAAAGAATCAATGAGATGGTAGAACATGGCGAATTAATAAAAGTAAAAAAGCAGAAAGAGCTATATAACCAAGTACTTAAAAAACGAGAAAAGTAATGGCTGGGAGCCTTTTGAAAACCACAGAAGGAAGTTCAGATGATAAATATTATTAAAGTAACTGCTGCTGACTTAGAGAGCAGCTGATGGTTAATTTAAAGCGGGTTCGCAGACCGTTTTACACCCTATATGTCATAGAGGGTTTAACCGCAGCCCCGAAGGTACACAATTTATATTTATTTTAACCCTGTTATACAAAGATATTGATAAAAGAAATGATGCAAAGTATAATATATAACAAAGATAAGTACGCTTTAGTTATCCAAGGCGAACTACAGATTATTTATATTATCTGGTTATTGCAAAGGAGTTTATCAACCCATGATTATTTACTATTTAACCGGTCAAATGGCGGTAGTTGATGGGGTCATCCCACCGGAGGGCTGCTGACCATACGAATACTCCGGTGCGTACATGACCTCAGAATTAGATACTACTAATTTTGAAGGGAATGTATAGTATGCAAAAAATAAATGACATGACGGAAGGTGCGCCGTTTAATCTTTACGTCAGATTTTCTATTCCAATGATAATAAGCAATCTCTTTTATCAGTTATACATTTTGGTGGACGGCATTGTAGCTGGTAGGCTTATTGGATTAAATGCTTTTGCGGCTATAAGCGCTGCTGGATTCTTTTATCTGCTGATACTGGAAGCCGTAATGGGCTTCTCACAAGGAGCAGGCATTCGATTTGCACAACTTTACGGCGCAAAACGTTTTGATGAAGCAAGAAACAGCGCCGCCATATCAATTATGCTCGCATTTCTTATTGGTGCGTTCCTTAGTATCCTGTGCTTTTTTATAACCATACCTGTGCTGACGGCGATTAACACACCTGTAGAAATAATAAAAGGTTCCGTGACATACCTTTATAGCATGTTTGCAGGGCTAATTCCAACATTTCTATATAAAATTGTCAGTTCAATCTTTTTCGGCATGGGAGACAGTAAAACACCGTTAGTCGCGTTGATATTAGGCTCAATTACAGACACTGCACTTACGATAGTATTAGTGCTGGCAACACCATTAGGAGTTGCCGCAATTGGTATTTCAACCATATTAAGCCAGCTCGTCAGCTGTATATATCTATTCTTGCACATGTTTAGGAATAAAGAATTACGCTTATCACGTGGCGATTTCCGAATAAGATTTACAGCGGTATCGGAATTACTGCGCATAAGTTTACCTATCAGTGCGCGTAACGCAGTCTCCGCGCTCGGCGGAGTAGTTATCCAATATGTTGTTAATGGATATGGTGTGGCCTTTATTGCAGGCGTAGCAGCCGCTAAAAGGCTATATATTATCCTATTCATTATCTCAGACCCAATGGAACCTGCAATTGGTACATTTATAGCACAAAACTTTGGAGCGCGAAAGTTTATCCGGGTAAAGGATGGTATGCAAACGGCTAAACGAATAATGCTTATTAGCTCTATAAACATCATGGTTTTGATGTTTTTCTTTGGACAATGGTTTTTGAGTTTAATTATAGGGAATAGTATGGAAATAGCTATGGTATCGACAGTAGCGTTAGGTCAATTACGTGTATGCCTTTTATTTCTGCCTATGTATTATCTGTTGATATTATATCGTTCCGGGTTACAGGGAATGGGGAAAACAACACCTACACTTATTTCAGGAATGATAGAAGGTGGATTACGGATAATTGCTATATTTCTCTTGCCGCTTTTCCTTGGAAAGATAGGCGTTTACATTACTGAAGTTATAGCTTGGCCGGTATGTGC
>JAEZFH010000065.1 GCA_023437885.1 Bacillota bacterium
CCCAAAAATTGTTGAACAATGCCCATAATACTTAGCGGCAATGTTGCAATCAAAAATACTGATAATGCTATGCCAAAGAATTTATTCAATTTAAGCGGAATAATCTGACTTGCGATCAATGCGATTAATATATTAACTACTGTAAATACAATGCTTGATATGGAGATATCTTTAGCCGCAATATAAGATTCTGTTCTTCCTCCATTAATCCATGTATAAGGTAAAATCTGCATAATTGTTAATATATGAACAACAATATTTACACATCCTATTGTCACAGAACAATATCCTGCTTTTTTCAAACTATATGTTCTTACTTTTTCTATTATCTGCTTCATATGGCTCTCCCTTATCCATTCCAATTTGTTAATAGAACTTTATTTCTGGTTTATGCTGATGATACTTAAAATCCGCATTCCTCATCCACTATTATTACTTTCATTCTATTGCTATTGACTTGCCCCTCAATGATGGAAAGGCTGTTACAAACCCTTTCCTTGGATACGCAATCAACGCATCTGTTTAATGCAACGCAGGGAGGATGATACCCTGCCCGCTTCGCATTCAAAGGGGAAGCGATGTTCTTCGCTCTTTTTATTGCTTCCTCTACGGTATCTACAATTTTATTTTTACCGATTACGATCATAACCTTATCCGGTCCATATGAAATTGCTGCTACCCGATTGCCGCTATGATCTATATTAACAATTCTTCCATCTACAGATACCGCATTGGAGCTGGTAATATACCAGTCTGAAAGGAGAGCCTTCCTTTTTATTTCCTTACATTCCTCCGGGCTATTCGCTAGCTCCTTATCATATACTATACTCCCCCTTGCAGTTAAAGCGTTAGATATATTCATCCTTTGGAGGGTAGCCGAATGACCTATTCCAATGCTCATGTTATCAGGTATTAAATTCAACAGGTATAGTCTGACCTCTTCTAAATTATCAAAATATAACACTTCTATATTTCTTAATCTGAAATTCTCCTGAATTTTTTTCAATTTTTCCTTGTCCATACTTGCCCCCTATTTGTGTTTGCTTCCTCATATCGGCAATTTTTATTTTAATCATAGGTCAGAAATATAATATCCATGAATTACAATTCACTCTCATACCCTAATAAGTTATGGGTAGTATTATTCCTTCCATACACAGCCAGATATTTATCTTCGTCAACCCCAACGAAGTATTGAGGCTCGCTGAGCAATACCTATGCGAGGACTTCTCTGTTCGCCTGTGAAATTTCAAGAACAACACTACCCATAATTCAATTTATTACCTTATACTATTGACTTTTATGGCTTTATTTTAATAACTTTATTTTTATGATTTATCTTTATGACTTTATCTTTATGGCTTCATCTTTAAGGCTTTATCTTCTAGCTTTATCTTTTAGCTTTATCTTTTAGCTTTATCTTTAGCTTATCTTTTAGCTTTTTCTTGATAGCTTTTTCTTGATAGCTTTTATTTTTATGGCTTTATCTATGTAACTTTATACTATTCCGCATATTCTACGGTATTATTTTACTGCCTTAACCAGGAATCGGTTTCCGCCGCATAGTACCAGCTTCTGGCCCTCCGGTGCCTTAACCAGCCATTCCATATCTTCCGGGCTTAAGCTAAAGAGAGGCTTTAAGAGCTCCATTTTTTCTGCCGGATGTCTGAAAATTTCAAAATAACCGGAGATATTACGGAAGCTTAACCTCTTCGTAAGGAAGGAAGCGGTATCTTCAATAGCTGAGGTGATAACAAAGTCCTGGGACTTGGATACCTTATACATCATAGCCATATATTTGTCATAACGCATGAAGATCTTATCCGCATCATCAAGCAGGAGCCTTGCTCCGGTAATCGGGGCCTTGCCGTTCAGTCTGGTCCAGACATCTTCAATTGCCATAAGGCAGTATTTATCCACATCTTCCGCCGGAACTCCCGCAACATCATAGATAATTAACCGGTGTCCACCGATGGATATCTGATTCTTTCCCTCAGCAAATCGGTTCAGCTCTGCTACCGCATCTGACAGCTCCTGCAGCTCCTCCAGGAAGGTATCCTTAAGCAGAACATTATCCGTACTTGCCGGTGATAGATTTAATTCTGCAGCCACCTTATCCAAACTTGCCTTAATATCGTCCAATTTCTTGGCAATCTTTTTACTTTTATAGTCCTCAATCATGCTGCCAAATGCAAGAGCATATTGGTTCCAATCCAATTCTCCGCATTCTACACAGAGTTTTAACATAACCTGCTCGATCAGATATTTCTGGAGATTCGTCAGCTTTGGAATTTTGGTTTCAATCAATAGCTTCGCCAGACCAAATTTAATCTTGCTTAAGAATACCACGTCCTGTTCACTGATTTCAGATGCATCTTGAATAATCAAAGGATTTAGAGGCTGTTTTGCCAGGTCAATAATCAACCCGTCGTATTTTTCGGCAAGCTCATTGAATTCTCCCCGCTTGCTGATTACGAATACAGTCCCCTCTGTATTCTCAAGAACATGCTCAATTTCATTCTTTAATGCATAGGTCTTTCCTGTTCCGGCGGGTCCGAAATAAAAGCCGCTGCCACTCTTAATCATATCCCTACGCTGTTGGTAAATTAATACTGCCATGCCTGTTCCTCCTTAATAATTATTACTCTGAGTATGATAATCTAATTATTCCGGGTAATGCCAAACTGTAAATTTATGATACAGATCAAATATAAGTATGCCAGATTTTTCTTCGATTGTATAGTATTGAAATAAAAAAACTGTGTCATTTCCGAACTTTTTCATAGCACTTTCCTAAGCTGCAGCAAGCCGTATGGCCCTGTTCAGCCTCAACGATGTTCTTTCAACATGCGACAGTCTGCTGTATTGCTATAACCTTGGATAAAATGCCTATAATCCATTCTTCCTGTGGTTGCGTGACTTGATTCCGGTTTTCATTAATCGTCAGATAATAGTATAGTATAAATGAATGTCAATATGGAGCAGGCACAGCTTATTTTTCTAATAAATTAAAAATCAGATGTTTTCATTTTGATTGTTATTATGTATACTATAGAAAGGTATCATAGCTGTTCCATTTACTGCATTGCAATACAATCTGCGGATTCTTATCCCTCCTGCAAAGTCTAAAACCTGGAGCAGGGTAATCAATTGCAGGACTTTATGCAAAGGCGGCCAGTTACCTAATTTACTACCTTACATATGCAGGGAAAGGACTTAAGAATATGAAAAACGAACTATTTACAATCGGACCTGTCACCGTCTATGGATACGGTCTGATGATTGCCATCGGCGCTCTTTCTGCTTATCTTGTGACAGAATACCGCGCCAAGAAGAAGGGAATGAGATACGACCTGGTCTTCAATCTTTTTATTTGGTGCCTGGCTGGCGGTATTGTCGGTGCCAAGCTTCTCTATCTCATCACCCAGATCAAGGCAATCCTTGCAGATCCTGCCTTATTGTTGGATATATCCCACGGATTTGTAGTATACGGCGGCATTATCGGAGGTATCCTCTCCGGCTTCCTGTATACCCGAAAGCATAAGGTCAATTTTTTACAGTTCTTTGACCTTGTTATGCCCTCCATTGCACTTGCACAGGGTTTCGGCAGACTGGGCTGCATTTTTGCCGGCTGCTGCTATGGTGCGAAGACCGCCGGCGATTTCCATATTATATTTCGTGAGTCGGATTTTGCACCGAATAACGTACCCCTGATACCCACCCAGCCGCTCTCCAGCGCACTCAATTTTCTTCATTTCATTGTACTTGTGCTTATATCAAAGAGAACCAAGGCAAATGGTCAGGTTGCGGGCTTTTATCTTGTATTCTATAGTGCCGGCCGTTTCCTTATAGAATTCTACCGCGGTGACCTGGAACGCGGAAGTGTGGGAAGCCTGTCCACCTCCCAGTTTATCGCCATCTTTTTATTCGTCATCGGCTTGGCCATCGTGATCATCTGCGGGCTAGTTGCAGGCAGATCCGCTGTCGCCGGGGCAGGTACCGCTTCGGAGTCAGGTAATGTTCAGGATAAGGAAAATGCCGGTATTACAGGCACTGTTTCAGATTCTTCTGCAAATACCGAAGTTACGGAGGAGGCTGAAGCTCAAACCGGAGAGCTTGTAACAGATCCCAAGGCTTCTTCGGATGAGCAACCGAAAGCAGAGGAATAGAACACCCGCCCGCCAATCAATGAAGCCTGCTTAATAAAAACAGGATGCCGTATAGCCGATATTCACTCCTTCCGGCACTGATATTCTTTCAAATCATCAGTGCCAGAGGTCTGAACCAGCTATTCAGCATCCTATTTTATTGAATCAGACGGAAATTCAACTAAAAACACCGGAAGAAAAAGATTCTCCGCAGACTGATCCGGTCAAATTCCCAACGATTTCTTCTCCAGCGGAAGCCCTGTACGAAATCCCGGTCTACAAAGGTAGGGAAGAACCAAAACTCATTTCCATTGACGAGCCAGATATAGGTGAAACGGAACAAACATCCTCTCATTCCCCTGTGTATTGATTGGAGGTCATTTCCTGGACCCGGCCTGCCCGGACCTGGCCTTCCTGGCCCACCCGGTCTTCCCGGACCACCCGGTCTACCTGGACCGCCCGGCCTTCCCGGACCCGGTCCGCCAAAGAAGCTTCTCTCCGGCTCTCCCGGTTCTCCCATCTGTCTCCGCTCCATATTAGGTAGCTCCGGTATGAAATCCGGCGGAGCGGACCTTGGCTGTCCATCCATCTGCTGCATCTGCGATACGCTATCCGTTGGAGAGGGTATATATCCCTCCGATCCCATTGGCTGCCTTTGTACATAGTCGTATTTACTTGTATGCTCTCTATCTTGATTGAAATTATCGTTATACAAGATGTCTTCCCCTTTCTGCGCAATAATTTATACACTATTCTATGAAGATTGCATGTAAAAAGTTATACGAAAAAAGAGTTTCCATCCGGGAAAATCCTATTAATATCAGAATTCTTTTTTACGGTATATCTGGACCGATACCGTATAGGATAGTGCAAGGGCAAAAAGCAGAAACAGGGGCAGCAAAAGATATGCATTGTCCATAAGTCTTCTTCCGATATCGATCAGCCTTTCGGGTATCGTAAGATTGCCTTCCTTTACCGCCTTGCTCAGCAGATAGAATATTACAAAGGGAATAATATAAATCGCAAAGAAGATCATTCTTGCTTTTTCCACCCCCAGCTTGGTGATAAAGGGCAGAGAAATACTATAGAACAGGACGATAATCGCCGCACCGATCCAGCTGCTTGTTACTCCCGCTGTCAGCTCCCTATTTTTAAGAACAAAGTTCAGTATTACGGTAAACACCGTACTTACTGCAGAACCAATTAAGGTTAATGAGATCATAATTGCATATTTACCGCGGACAATATCTTCTCTCGATACCGGCATGGTCAGTGCGTAGACATCCCATTTTGCTATTTCATCATAGGAATAAGTACTCAAAGTTAATATCGCAATCAGCATCGTGAATATGCTGGAGAAAAAACTGGCATCCTCCGAGGTAAATGCCATAAAACCATATAATAATGTTACCAATGCAAAAATTTTAATGTTCTTCTTCAGATTCACAAAATCCTTCATCATTAAACCAATCATTTGCGTGGCTCCTTCCCCCTGCTGACGAACAGCATAATCTCCTCGATCGAGGTTCTTTCAATCTGATACTGACGGTAATGCTTCATAAATTCATCCTTCTTTTTTATCATAACCTCTGCTCCAAAGCTATTCTCACGAATGCCGACTACGAACCTTTGGTCAATTCCCTGGATATCCTCCCTGCGGCAGCGAATGATTCCATATTGATAAATCAGTTCATCCTTGCTCTCACTGAATACAATTCTCCCTTTATGGATAAAGGTGACATAATCTGCTATTTTCTCAATATCACTGATAATATGGGAGGATAAGAATATGGTGTGGTCCTCCTCCTGAATGAATTCAAGAAATAGATCCAGTATCTCATCCCTGACCATCGGATCCAGTCCGCTGGTAGCCTCGTCCAGGATCAAAAGCTTGGAATCGTGAGACATCGCAATTGCAATGGACAGCTTCATCTTCATTCCTCTGGAGAAATCCTTGATCGTCTTTTTCTCCGGTAACTCAAAGCGCTGCACATATTGTCTGAATATTTTAGAATCCCAGTTCGGATAAATATTCTTCATAATAAAATCTGTGCTGGCGATATTCAAATTATCATGAAGACTGCTCCCATCAAATACAACCCCGAGGTTTGCCTTCACTTCCTTCGGGAGCTTTGCTGCGGAGTGACCGAGAATGGCAACCTCCCCTTCCTCGATATGAATTAAGTCCAGAATCGCCTTAATGGTCGTAGTCTTACCTGCTCCATTCTCTCCGACAAACCCCATGATGGTTCCCCTTGGTACTCGAAAGCTGATTTTATCCAGGGTAAAATCCTGGTACCGCTTGGTGAGTCCCTTGATTACAATTGCATCCGACGTATCTATTCCAGCCATCCTTATTCCTCCTCATATATCATTCTTGTTATCTCCTGAAGCTCGCAGAGTGCAATACCTCCGGCTTTTGCTCCTGTAACTGCTTTCGTGATATGCTCCTCAACAATCCGGAGCTGTTCCTCCCGGACGAACTCCAGATTCTTCTCCGCTACAAAGCTTCCTTTCCCAACCACCGTGTAGATAAAGCCGTCGCGTTCCAAATCTTCGTATGCCCTTTTTGTGGTTATTACACTGATGCGAAGCTCCTTTGCCAGCATTCGCATGGAAGGCAGTAAGCTTCCTGCCTCCAGTTCACCGCTGATAATCATTTGCTTCATCTGTGAAGTGATCTGTTCATAGATCGGTCTGTCATTGGAATTACTGATCAGTATGTTCATTCAAATCCTCCGTTACGGTATCCGCACCATCGTTCATTCTCATAAAAAAGCCGGCTGGAATTCATTTTCTATGAAAGCCTCCGCCTTTGTTTCCTTCCATTACAGTATAGTGTGTATACTCAATATATACACTATACCATTGCATATACACGCTGTCAACTACCTTCAATCATTTTTTGAATTTTCATTTTGGTTTACACAAGTGGCCCTATACTCTGTTTCTCTGTCAATCCGGTTGTTCCGAAAAGGATTGACCCTGTATGAAAGTGTAGGAAATTAAAGTGGCAGGTTATCTCGCTAGACAACCTGCCGCTACTTCGTAATGGAACTATACCCAATAATTCGATCCGTTCTTTTCTCAGTTTACCTTCAGTTCAACTCTCCAAGCAAGCACCTCCGGCATCCCCCCGGCTGTACTTCCCGTCCTTATGTAGCTTAAATGCTGCAATTTGACCGTAAGACCTATTTTCGGCGTTTAAATCGTTCCATCCCAGGTCGATACTTGCGTTTTCTTTCTTTCCTCTTCATCGAACCATCTGGTGGTTACGCATTTACTTTCTGTATAGAAC
>JAEZFH010000119.1 GCA_023437885.1 Bacillota bacterium
GCTTATCCATAGAGCTGACCACCACCTCCCTTCTCGAAGGCGGGGAAGCGGTTGCCGTACTAAAGGATCATCTCGGAAGGATATGTTATAAGAAATCCCTGCCGGTCCAGGAAAGGATGCATTTTTCTCCCGAGCTCGTGGAGGAGGTTGTTGCCTGGGACAATCAAAATCATTATCTGTATTCTTTTACTCTGGAATGCTTTGATAAAGACGGCCGCCTGGTTGAGCTGGTACCCTATCAGATAGGCTTTCGCCGCATAGAAATCAAGGATAAGCTCATGCTGTTGAACGGAAAAAGGCTGATCATCAACGGGGTAAACCGGCATGAATGGAGTGCAGAGAGCGGAAGATGCATTACGCAGGAGGAAATGGAGCAGGATATGGGAATTCTTCTGGAGAACCATATCAATGCGGTGCGTACCAGCCATTATCCGAACCGGCTTTCCTGGTACCGTATGTGTGATGAGCACGGGATCTATCTGATGGCGGAAACCAATCTGGAATCCCATGGTTCCTGGCAGAAGATGGGGGCGGTTGAGCCTTCCTGGAATGTTCCCGGCAGCATTGCACAGTGGAAGGAAGCGGTACTGGACCGTGCCAGAACCAATTTTGAAATCTTCAAGAACCATACCTCCATTCTGTTCTGGTCCCTGGGGAATGAATCCTATGCCGGAGACAATATTGAGGCGATGAACCGTTATTTTAAGGAAAGAGATCCCGGACGCCTGGTGCATTATGAGGGAGTATTCCAGAACCGGGTATATGATGCTTCTGTCTCGGATATGGAGAGCCGCATGTATGCGGCACCGGAGGAAATTGCTGCATATCTGGAGGCGGATCCGCGAAAGCCCTTCCTGTTGTGTGAATACATGCATAATATGGGGAACTCCCTTGGGGGCTTGAAATCCTACATGGAACTGCTGGACCGGTATGAGATGTACCAGGGCGGCTTTATCTGGGATTTTATCGACCAGGCAATCTTTGTGAAGGATGAAATTACCGGGGAGAGAGTTCTCCGGTACGGAGGGGATTTTGATGACCGGCCTTCCGATTATGAGTTTTCAGGAGACGGTATTCTATTTGCCGACCGGACACAAAAACCGGCATTGCAGGAGGTGAGGTATTATTATGGAAAATATCAGGCATGACATGAACGGCAAAGCAGGTTTGCTGCAGCTTATTTATGGGGATTGTACCCTGGGGGTGCGGGGTGAGGATTTTCATTATATCTTCTCCTATCAGTACGGCGGTATGGAATCCCTGGTGGTTGACGGAAGAGAGTGGCTATACCGGGTTCCGAAGCCTGCCTTCTGGCGTGCCACCACGGACAATGACCGGGGGAATAAATTTGCGCTGCGCTCCGGGATGTGGCTGAGTGCCGATCTGTTCCAGGAATGCATTAAAATCGATCTATTGGTGGATGGGAAACGAATTGATACGCCGATTGCACCGTTGAATAACCGGTATTCGGAATATGAGACGGCAGAACATCTGAGGATAACCTTCACCTATCGGACAATCACTGTACCGGCAACCGAAGTTGAGGTTACCTATGAGGTGGCGGCGGACGGCGCGCTTCATGTGAGTCTGCATTATCACGGTAATTCCTCCTTACCCGAGCTTCCTGTATTCGGCATGCGGTTTATCGTTCCGACCAAGGCCTGCGGTTACCGCTATGAGGGACTCTCGGGAGAAACCTATCCGGACAGAATGGACGGAGGAGTGCCGGGGATCTATGAGGTGGAAGGCCTGCCGGTTACCAGGTACCTGGTACCTCAGGACTGTAATGTTCATATGGGAACCAAATGGCTGGAGGTATTCCGGGATACGACCCAGGATAATTCCAACCGGGACCGGAGCGTGTTCGGGCTTAAGTTTTCCTGTGCGGACAAAGAATTTGCGTTCTCCTGTATTCCCTACACTGCGCAGGAGCTGGAGAATGCCACTCATCAGGAGGAGCTGCCGGTTCCCAGAAGGACCGTGGTATCCATCCTGGGAGCGGTCCGGGGAGTCGGAGGCATCAATAGCTGGGGAGCGGATGTAGAAGCAGCCTGCCGTATAGATGCAGGAAAGGACATCTGCTATTCCTTTACAATCGCCAAAATCAAGGACATAGTACGAGGTTAGAAATTCTGCTTCAGGCAGAAGCAGCAACCATTCATTCTTAACAACGAGTGGCATTAATGAAAGAGAGGCTTTTATCCGATGCGTGATAAAGCCTCTCTTTCATTAATGCCATCTTAAATCTGAACCGAAGACCTGCACGTGGAATATCTGGGGGTAAAAGGATTGTTGACAATAGCAAATGCAGAGCGGATAATAGAATTGAATGAAAGGAAGAGATGAACCTATATCAACGTTGCAGACAGCGGTTACCTTCGTGAAAAGGCTCAGATGCGCAAAAAAACGGGCATAATATGCATGTGCAGGAGTGGGGAAAGATGATTAATGCATTATTAGTGGAAGATGAACGGATTACAAGAAACGGATTATTAAAGCATATTCCGTGGTCTGAGCTGGGGATAGATATCGTTCTTAGTGCAGAAGATGCGGAGTCAGCATTGGAAATGAGCAAGGAGTATCATCCGGATATTGTCATCTCAGATATAAGAATGCGGGAGATTGATGGTATCAAGATGTGCCGCTTCTTAAAAGAAAAGCTGCCGGATTGTCAAATTATCTTTATCAGCAGCTATGCGCAAAAGGAATACTTTAAAGCAGCAATTGAACTGGAAGCCATTCATTATGTAGAAAAGCCAATCGATCTGGAGGAGCTGACCGGTGCAATTCGCAAGGCGGTTGAACGGTATCTTACTATTTGTGAGCAGCGTTCCATTCAGAAAAATTATGAAAAAAGCCTGGATCTTATTAAGAATGAAACCTTCTTATCGCTTCTCAGAGACCGGAGCACCGGCGAGGATAACGATGCAATCCTGAAAATGGCAGGGCTGTGGAATGACCGGTGCAGAGGATGCCGTATCTGCATTATTCGCTGGGCCGATATGCAGGATAATCCGGACACCTTATCAGAATGGTATCAGGCAGCAGTGGGATTGGGGAAGGGGTATCCCGGAATCTATAGCTATACGGATTTTTTAGATAACACAACCATGCTGCTCTATCTGGCAGCAGAAAATTCGGAATTAGAAGAAAACGGACGGATCCTTACCAATTTGCGGGAGTTGGCGAAGGAACAGATAAATCATAATGTGCATTTTCTTGCAATCGGGGAGCAGTACACGGATATCAAAGATCTGGTCTGTTCCTATCAATCAGCATTACATACATTACAGTGCTTATCGTATCTGGGGTACGGCACCAGTGCGGCGGAGAAGGATGTTTTTTGTGACTGGCAGAAGGATTTGGGACAGGAGGAAGAGCGCTCCCTTAGAAAAGCGATTCATAGGAAGGATGCAGAGGGAGTAGAGCGGATGATCCAACAGATATTTGATGAGTTTATCAGAGAGCGTGCTATTTTGAACAGTACCGTAAGAAATATCTGTCTGATGATCTACAATTATATCAGAGAAGCAGAAAAGAATAATCTTACCAAGAGATCAAAAACACAAGCTCTGAAAGTGGAATATACCTATATTCTGGAGCAGGCAGCGACCTTTCATGAGATCAGGGAGATGCTGCTTCAATATGCGCAGGCGGTATTCGGTTCGGAGAATTTCGGTAACCATGGAGGCAATATCTCGATTAAGCAGGTGATTGTATATATGCATAAGCATTATCAGGAGAAGGGCCTTAATATCAATCGAATGGCGGAAGAAGTGTTTTTAGCCCCGACCTATTTGTCCAGTTTGTTTAAACAGGATACCGGCATGACGATTAACCAGTATCTTACCAAATTGAGGATGGAATATGCAAAATCCTTTCTTACGGATCCAAAGCTGAAGTTATATCAGATTGCAGATATGGTCGGATATGAGGATGCAGCGTATTTTGCCCGTATCTTTAAAAATCAGGTGGGAATCACACCGCAAGAGTACAAGGAGAAGAATATTCTGTGAAAATAGTAAAGCCGCAATTTATTTCCTGGTTTTCCCATAGAAGTATTCGTACAAAAATGACGATAACCTTCTCAATTCCGCTATTAAGCATTGCGCTGCTGTTGTCCTTTGCCAGTTATCATATTATTGCAGAACGTTATGCCAAGCAAATTCTGTATTCGGCGGACCAGTCCTATGAGCAGGCAATCTCTTATCTAAACAGTCATGTACAGAATATGAAATATGTGCAGCTCCTGTTAGGAACCAATAAGCAGCTGCAGAAGGTATTCAGTGACGGTGTATTTGAGAAGAAAGAACAGGCGCAGCAATATCGGGAGTACTGGAAGCTGGATGACATTATCGTTTCCGTCGATCTGTCCAATGGCATGTATAATTGTGCGCTGTATGTTCCGGATGAAATGATATATTCAGAAAACAACTATCATTTTTTTCCGCTATCCGAATTGCCGAAGGATATTGAATGGACCAAATATTCCTCCGGCCTGGGCGGGAACCTGTATTTTTCTGATGCGCAGACGATGTGGCGGAGCAATTTGAATAAGTTTGTGAATCAGGTTGCCCTGCTGAGGATGATATATGAAGCGGGCAGTGTTCAATGTGTCGCAAGAGTCAGTGTGGCTGTGGATGAGCTGGAGACCATATTACGCAATTCTGATATCACTGGGAAGGGAGTCAGTTACCTGATCAATAACCGGGATCAGATTATTGCGACCTCCGTTCCGGAGGAAACAGAGTATATCCGGATATCAGAAGAGAATAAACTGCAAATGCAGGGGAAAACAGGCTGGGTTGATATGCATTATGAAGGATTCGGAGACTATCTGGTAAGAAGACAGGAGATCAGTGATGCAAACTGGACCCTGGTCAGCATGATTGAAAAGGCCGACTTTTATTATGAAAGAAATGTTGTATTACTGGTATTTGCCCTATTTGTTGTATTGATGTTTCCGGCAATTGTATTGGTATCCTATACCCTGTCGCGTTATTATACAAAGCGGCTGACCAGATTAAGCAATCAGATGATACAGCTGCAGAACGGCGAATGGAATTCGATGGATGAAACGGATGAGTCAGCGGATGAAATCGGAAGATTATTTGAGCAATTTAAATATATGACAAAAGAACTCCGCATTTCAATGCGGAATCAGTACCGGCTGGGTCAAAACGTGAAAGCTGCCGAGCTTCGGGCACTGCAGGCACAGATCAACCCTCATTTTCTCTATAACACCTTGGACTTGATTAACTGGGAGGCCAGGGACCATGGAGCAGAGGAGATCGTTACAATCGTTCAAAATCTTGCTAAATTTTATAGAATCAGTTTAAATAAGGGCAGACAGGTTGTAAAAATTGCGGACGAGTTAGAGCATGTGAAGTCCTATGTCAGGATTGAAAATTATCATTTTGACGATGCAATCGGTCTTCAAATTAACTGCGAGGAAGCAGTATTGGATTTAGGCTGCATTAATATTATTCTGCAGCCCTTTGTGGAGAATGCAATCATGCATGGGATTGCAAAAAATAGCAAGATTAAAGAGTGCCATATAACAATTGAGATTCAAAGAGAGCTGGAGGATGTGGTCTTTCACATCACGGATGATGGAAGCGGTATGACGCGTGAACAGCTGGAGCGGATCTTTGAGCAAAATACGTATAAATCCACACATGGCTATGGTGTGCAAAATATTAATTTCCGGATCAAGCTATACTTTGGAGAGCAATACGGCGTATCTTATCAAAGTGAACCGGGAACAGGAACTTGTGTGACAATTCGCATTCCGGCTATGACAGTGGAAGAGGCGGAAGGTATCAATACAAGATAAAGAGGCTGCAGGAAATCAGGGGACTTCCTGTGGCAGCACTTTTATACAACGAGTGGTTCGCAAAGCGGGCCACTCGTTGTTTGTGCGCCCGGAGGGGTGAGAAGCTTGACGCGATGTGCCCGGGCATAGGTGTATACGCATATGACCTATTACACAGGAATGTCAGCAAAATCATAGTTTTATCATATTACATTTGTCAAAATGAACATGTATAATAACAATAGCTTTGATAAAACTGTACAAAATATCATAAAGGAGATGCTTCATGACAAAATATATAAACAATTTTGCACAAGAGATTAAAAAAAATAGAGCCCTGTTTCTGATGATTGCACCTATGGTCATTCTTGTATTCGTCCTTTTGTATTTACCGATGTCCGGCCTGGTGCTTGCTTTTAAAAACTACAAATTCAATCTTGGTGTCTTCCGGAGCGAATGGAATGGCCTGGAGAATTTCAGGTATTTGTTTTCCTCTGGTACAGGCTGGCTGATCACCAAAAACACGATCCTCTACAACATTCTGAATTTAATAACCTCGCAGGCATTAGCGATTATTATTGCAATTGGCATTTCAGAAATGAAGGGAAGATACTTTAAGAAGATATCTCAATCGGTCATTTTCCTTCCGTATTTTATCTCCTGGGTTATTGTAGGAACCTTTGTGTTTAGCTTATTCAATTATGAAACAGGCCTGATCAATGGGATTTTAAAAGGCTTGGGATATGATGCGGTTAATTTTTATTCCATGCCGGGTGCCTGGCCGTTTATTATCTGCCTGTTTAATGCCTGGAAGTGGTGCGGTTATAATTCTGTTATTTATATTGCTGCAATTACAGGAATTGACGGCGAATGCTATGAGGCCTCTGAAATTGACGGAGCCAATGTATTTCAGCGGATTCGTTACATTACCCTGCCAAGCATAAAGCCCACGGTCATCACCATGTTCCTGTTACAGATCGGACGTATTCTTCGCGGGGATTTTGAGATGTTTTATCAAATCATCGGGAACAATGGGCAGCTTTATAATGCCACGGATGTGATTGATACTTATGTTTTCCGGTCACTGATGCAGAACGCGAACCTTGGAATGACTGCGGCGGCAACCTTTTACCAATCTGTTTTATGCTTCATTATTATTATGATAGTGAATCATGTGGTTAAAAAATTAGATAAGGATTAGCCCTTATTCTGATTTAGGAATAATAAAACTTAAAATGGAGGGACAGGTTATTATGAATAAAGAGCAGTTGGTGAAGCCGCACAGTATCAAGAGAGGACCTGCAAGAATTAGCTTTGACATACTCAGCTATCTGCTGGTCGGCTTAATAGCCTTGCTTTGCTTATTACCGTTTATCATATTGTTATCAGGTTCTTTTTCCTCAGAGCAGGCCATCCGGTTTACCGGCTATGGATTGTTCCCCAAAGAATTTACCTTAGAAGCTTATCGGCTTGTATTCAAGACACCGGTAACAATACTTAGAGCCTACGGCGTATCCTTTTTTATCACGGGGGTCGGAACAGCGGTGGGCTTATTCGTGCTGACGTTGGGTGCTTATGTAATCAGCAGAAAGGATTTTAAGTACAGGAACCAGTTTTCTTTCTTCTTTTATTTTACTACCCTGTTTAATGGCGGCATGGTGAGTACTTATATCTTCTATATACAGTACCTGCATTTAAAGGATAGCTATCTTGCGTTGATCCTTCCCGGTATGATGAATGTTTTCTATCTCTTGATCATGAGAAGTTTTGTATCGACTATACCGACGGCATTGATTGAAGCTGCAAAAATTGATGGTGCGGGGGAGTTTAAGATTTTTTTAAGAGTGATTCTTCCGCTGTTGAAGTCAGGACTGGCGACTATCGGTCTGTTTATGGCACTCGGTTATTGGAATGATTGGTATAATGCCATGCTTTATATCAACTCTGCGGAAAAATATCCACTGCAATACATGCTCTATGATTTGCTTCAGAAGACGCAGGCGTTGGCGCGAATTGCCAGCCAGGCAGGAATTTTGATTGAGAGCATGCCTTCCAATACGCTTAAGCTGGCCATGGCCGTCGTGGCGACTGGTCCAATCATTCTTTTGTATCCATTTGTTCAGAAATATTTTGTAAAAGGTATTACAATCGGTTCTGTCAAGGGATAGACCGGTTAAAAAATACATGCTTCATAATATTTTGTGCTGCCGCTGGCAGCAGAATAGGAGGAATTATGAAAAAAAAGGTAGTATCGATGTTACTTGTAGTGGCAATGCTGATCTCATTACTTGGCGGGTGCGGCAGTAAGGACGGCAGCAAGGCCCCAGCTGCAGGTGATGGTAAAACGGAGGGAACCGATGCAGCTGGGGGAGGAGACACATCAAAAGGAGCCGACACGTCCAAGGAAGTGGAATTGGTGCTGTATGTAGTCAGCAATGAGCCGACAGGCCAGGCAACGGTCAATGAGAATCTGAATAAGCTTTTAAAAGAAAAAATGAACACCACGCTGAAGATTAACTGGATCGGATGGGCTGAGTACGCGAATAAGTATCCGTTATTGTTTTCATCCGGAGAAGAATTTGATATGGCTTACACTGCATCGTGGCTGAATTTTGCATCCCTGGCGAAAAAGGGTGCGTTCATGAACCTGGATGAGCTATGGCCTGAGTATGCGCCAAAGAATTTTGCGATGCAGTCCGATACGGCGAAGCTGCAGGCAACCGTAGACGGTTCCTATTACTGTGTTCCCACACTTCTGGCAACCTATTCTGCCTATGGTCCGACCTACCGTACCGACATTATGGAAGGAACCGGCTGGGATGGTGAGATGAAGACCTTTGAGGATATGGAAGAGTATCTTGATCTTGTAGCGGAAAGCGGAAAAGGAATAGAACCCCTGGATCTTTATTCCTCAGGCTCGGAAATGGATGATTTATGGATGTATTATCAGGGGCAGTATGCAATCAAAGGCTCTACAAATGATTTTCTTTTTATTGATCCGTCCCAGGATAATCCGAAGCTTTATACTTATTATGAATATGATAAAACTAAGGATTTCCTTACTATGATGAACCGCTGGAACCAAAAGGGCTTCTTTAGCAAATCAGCGCTGGCTGATACTGATTCGGATAAGCTCAAAAACGGTAAGGCTGCTTTAAAAATTCATAATGTGGATACCTATGGAAGTCTTGCGATTGAAAAGCCTCAATATAACTTAAAATTTGCCAACTATGTATCTGATGTATCCAATATGTCATTTACGCAGGATGCCATGGTTATCTCCAATACCTCGAAGAATCCGGAGAGAGCACTTGCATTCTGGGATTTGGTAACAACGGATCAGGAGGTATATGATGCATTTTATTACGGGATTCTGGGAGAATCCTATGAGCTGACTGAGGACGGACAATTTAAGATGCTCAATATGGATAAATATGCTTCATCCGCAATGTGGGCAGTCAGGACGACTGAGTTAAACCGTGATGCTGCCGGCTTACCTGCTGAGGTACCGCAGTATAAGAAGGAATGGGATGCCCATATTAAGGATGGCGTAGGCTCACAGAAATTCCGCTCCTTTGTAATCGATACTTCCTCGATTGAGACCGAGTATTCCGCATGCATCAGTGTACATCAACAGTATTGGTGGCCGCTGGAGCTGGGATATACCGATATGGAGAAAGGATTAGCGGAATACAAGGAAAAGATGGAGGCGGCCGGAATTGAGAAGGTACGTCAGGTGATTCAGGAACAGCTCGATGCTTATCTGGCTGGTTTGTCGAAATAAAATGAAACGATCCGTTTAACTTATCCATAACAGGGGTTGTCGCATGTGTGATTCATAAGGAGTTTTCGCTTTAAGCAGCAGGAGCACAGAAAAGCTTGCTAAGCGTTACAATTTTGAAGGTTACTGTGTGGCAACCTCATCTTTATAGACAAAGCTCTGTGCCGCAGATAAGGATAATATACATGAAAGTGCAGGTGAGTAGTGCGAGAAGTCTCTCACACGGCAAGAAGTCTCTCACACGGCAAGAAGACTCTCACACGGCGAGAAGTCTCTCACACGGCAAGAAGTCTCTAGCACAGCAAAAAAGCCCTTACATGGCGAGCTTGCCCGCAGTCATGCGATCAGAGCCGGAGATCAGGAACATGTATTACGTTCATGATAAAATGTAAGAAAGGTATGGTAATAATATGAGGATTACACACGTCGCCAGCTATGAAAATGATTGCTGGAAGGAAGAACGGGTAATGAATTATGAAGCCTCGAAGGATGAACTGACATTAACAGGGGAAAAGAGGCAGACAGTTCTTGGGTTTGGTGGCTGCTTTAACGAGCTTGGCTGGGAGGCATTGGGCCTTGCGGATAAAAATCAAAAAGAAGCGTTTATTGAGGAGTTATTTTCAAAAGATAAATGTGACATTAATTATGGACGTATTCCGATCGGAGCGAATGATTTCAGTATGGAATGGTATAGCTGTGATGAGACGGAAGATGATTATGAGCTGAAGCATTTTACGATTGAACGGGACAAAAAATATACAATTCCTTTTATCCGAGAAGCAATGAAATACCAGCCGGATTTTACATTATTTGCGTCGCCTTGGAGCCCTCCGGCGTGGATGAAGACCAAAAAAGCATATAATTATGGACGTATTAGGATGGAGGATGCCGTATTAAAGGCATATGCCAAATATTTCGTCAAATTTGTCGAAGCATATAAAAATGAGGAAATCCCGGTTTCTCAAATCCATGTACAGAACGAGCCTATGGCAGATCAGAAATTCCCTTCCTGTCTGTGGAGCGGGGAGAATATGAGGGATTTTATTAAGGATTATCTCGGACCCGCTTTTGAACAATCAGGTTTGCCGACAGAGCTGTGGCTGGGAACAATTAACGGACCCTTTATTGATTTTATGATGCCTCAGGCGGCCCCGTTCAGTCAATTCTATGATCAGTTTGCCAACACAATCCTATCCGATGAGAAAGCGCGAAATTACCTTACCGGTGTCGGTCTCCAATGGGGCGGGAAGCATGTGGTACAGCAGATATCTGCAAGCTACCCGGAAATGCGCTTTATGCAGACAGAAAGTGAATGCGGTGATGGCAGGAACACCTGGGAGCATATGGAATATATCTTTAGCCAAATGTGGTTCTATTTTAGAAATGGTGCGGAACGCTATACCTATTGGAATATGGCATTGCAGGATGGGGGCGTGTCTACCTGGGGCTGGGAACAGAATTCACTCTGTACGGTAAATCCAGAGACGGGGGAGTTGATCAGACAGCCGGAATTTTACTTGATGAAGCATCTTTCCCATTTTGTGAAAAAGGGAGCAAAAGTACTTTCCACAGCCGGGCACTTCACAAGCAATACGATTGCCTTTGAAAATCCGGACGGTTCCATCATTCTTGTTGTTGGAAGCAGCATGAAGCATCAGAGAAGCTTTACCTTTGAGCACGGAGAAAAAAGCTTTTCAGCGATCATACCGCCGCACAGCATACATACTTTCTGTATCGGATAGTTTATTGTCAGTAAAATAATAGTAAGAAGCGCAGACCATCAGACTTGTGCCAAAAAAATATGAATTAAAATAGTAAATGAAAATAGTAAATGAAAATAGTAATTGAAAATAGGACAGATGTAACTATTAATAAAAGACAGGAGGAGCTGTATGAAACTATATATTACTGAAACTGGAGGAACAATGCATCAAGCAGATATTGACGGGGTTTTGGTAGGACGGGGGTCGGATGCACTGGTCAAAGTCGATGAGAACCAAACCTTTCAGGAGATGCTGGGATTCGGGGTGGCGTTTACAGATTCTGCGTGCTATGTAGTTAACAAATTAGAACCGCAAAAGAGAACGGCTTTGATGAGCGAGCTTTTCGACAAGGAGGGACTGGGCCTGAATGTCTGCCGCACCAATGTCGGTGCCAGCGATTACGCCCGGACCTGCTATAGCTATAACGATACACCTGATGATTTTGAGATGAAGAACTTTTCGATTGCTCATGATGAGGAATATATGATACCGATTATTCTTGAAGCCAAGCAGCGTAATCCCGAGCTATTTCTGTTTTCTTCCCCCTGGAGCCCTCCGGGCTGGATGAAAACGGGCGGATCGATGTATGGAGGCTGGCTGCGGGCCAATTACATCGAAGCCTTTGCCCGGTACTATTTGAACTATTTATTGGCCTATAAGAAAGCCGGGATTACCATTGATGCGTTAACGCCGCAAAATGAAACAGAGACGGACCAGGGCGGAAAAATGCCGGCTTCCTATATGCATCCGGAATTTGAGATGGCGTTCGTGCGCTATATGGAGCCAATGCTTAAGGAACATGGATTGCCGACAAAAATGTGGATTCTCGATCA
>JAEZFH010000163.1 GCA_023437885.1 Bacillota bacterium
TCATTATTAGTACGGAGGCGAAATCCTCCAAAAAATGGTTCTGACGTAAGAACCCATAGAACTGGAGGAAAAATCAATGAGTAATGAATACGGTGCAGATCAAATTCAAATATTGGAAGGGCTTGAGGCAGTCAGAAAGCGGCCTGGCATGTACATCGGTTCCACTTCCTCCAAGGGCTTACACCACTTGGTTTATGAAATTGTAGATAATGCAGTAGATGAAGCCCTTGCCGGTTACTGCGATACCATCGATGTATCTATTAATGAGGATAATTCCATAACGGTAATTGATAATGGAAGAGGCATTCCCGTAGGAATCAACCAGAAAAAGGGGATTTCTTCCGTAGAAGTTGTATTTACCATCCTGCATGCCGGCGGAAAATTCGGCGGAGGAGGATATAAGGTATCCGGCGGTCTTCATGGAGTAGGTGCTTCCGTGGTAAATGCTCTGTCCGAGTGGCTGACAGTAGATATTTGTGTGGACGGAAAAAAATACTATCAGAGATATGAACGAGGCAAGGCCTGCGGACGTTTGGAGGAAGTCGGTGATACGGACTGCAGGGGAACCACCGTATCCTTTTTGCCGGATAAGGATATTTTTGAAGAAACCGTCTATGATTATGAGATATTAAAACAGCGGCTTCGGGAGATGGCCTTCCTGACAAAGAATATTAAAATTATTCTCAGGGATAAGAGAGAGGCTGAAGAAAAGGAAACAGAATTCCATTATGCCGGCGGTATCAAGGAATATGTGGAATATCTTAATCGTCATAAAGACCCGCTTTATCCGGAGATCGTCTATTGTGAAGGTACCAGGGATAATGTCTATGTGGAGGTTGCCCTTCAGCATAACAGCAGCTTTACGGAAGGCTGCTACAGCTTTGTTAATAACATAACAACTCCGGAGGGAGGTACCCATCTGGCAGGCTTTAAGAATGCAATTACCAAAACCTTTAACGATTATGCCAGAGCAATGAAATTTTTGAAGGACAATGACCAGAATCTTTCCGGAGAGGATATCCGTGAGGGTCTGACAGCGATTATCAGCATTAAGATTTCAGACCCCCAGTTTGAAGGACAAACCAAGCAGAAGCTGGGCAATTCGGAGGCCAGAGGAGCGGTGGATGGTATTGTCAGCGAGCAGCTGACCTACTTCCTGGAGCAGAATCCTCAGGTTGCTAAGATCATTGTTGAAAAAGCAGTTCTTGCTCAGAGAGCAAGGGATGCTGCGAGAAAGGCCAGGGATCTTACCAGAAGAAAGACTGCCTTGGAGGGAATGAGCCTTCCCGGCAAGCTGGCGGACTGTTCAGAAAAGGACCCTTCCAAATGCGAAATCTATATCGTTGAGGGTGATTCTGCGGGAGGATCGGCAAAAACAGCACGTACCAGAGCCACTCAGGCTATTTTGCCTCTGAGGGGAAAGATTCTTAATGTTGAGAAATCAAGATTGGATAAGATATTGGTCAATAACGAAATCAAGGCAATGATTACAGCCTTTGGTACAGGGATTTCCGATGATTTTGATATCAGCCGGCTGCGTTACCATAAAATTATTATTATGACCGATGCGGATGTGGATGGTGCCCACATCAGTACATTGCTTCTGACTTTCCTTTACCGCTTTATGCCGGAACTGATTAAGCAGGGATATATCTATTTGGCTCAGCCGCCCCTTTATAAGGTGGAGAAGAACAAAATGGTGCGTTATGCTTATAGTGATGAAGAGTTGAACCGGATACTGACGGAAGTCGGACGGGATTCCAACAACAAGATTCAACGTTATAAAGGTCTTGGTGAGATGGATGCGGAGCAATTGTGGGAGACCACGATGGATCCGGAAAGGAGAATCCTGCTTCGTGTCAGCATGGATGAGGAAAATTCTTCGGAAATCGATATGACCTTCACAACTCTGATGGGTGATAAGGTGGAGCCGAGAAGGGAATTCATCGAGGCAAATGCAAAATATGTAAAGAATCTTGATATATAAACAGCTTTTTGCCGGAAGCAGGTTTCAGGCGGAGGGTTAAAAAGCATACAAGATGAAACAGCAAGCTGTTTCATTTGTCATGAAAAACGGAGGAATAACAATGGATGAGAATATCTTCGACAAGGGGCATGATGTCGATCTAAAGAAGACGATGGAAAACTCATATATAGAGTAAGCCATGTCGGTAATCGCAGCACGCGCCCTGCCCGATGTGAGGGACGGTTTAAAGCCGGTACAGAGAAGAATTTTATATGCAATGATTGAATTGAATAACGGTCCCGACAAGCCGCACCGTAAATGTGCGCGTATTGTCGGTGATACCATGGGTAAATACCATCCTCACGGAGATAGTTCAATTTACGAGGCATTGGTAAAATTGGCACAGGATTTCTCAACCAGATATCCTTTGATTGACGGTCATGGTAATTTTGGTTCGGTGGACGGCGACGGAGCGGCGGCAATGCGTTATACCGAGGCCCGTTTAAGTAAGATCTCCATGGAAATGCTGTCCGATATCAATAAGGATACTGTCGACTTCGCTCCGAACTTTGATGAAACGGAGAAGGAGCCTCTGGTACTGCCCTCCAGATATCCAAATCTGTTGGTTAACGGAACCTCCGGTATTGCAGTAGGTATGGCTACCAATATTCCGCCTCACAACCTTCGTGAGATTATTAACGGTGTTCTGAAAATAATTGATAACTATATTGAAGAAGACAGAGAAACCGATATAGATGAATTGCTGCAGATCATTAAGGGACCCGATTTCCCTACGGGAGCGGAGATTCTTGGAACAGCAGGAATTCAGGAAGCTTACCGGACCGGCAGGGGTAAGGTTCGGGTACGTGCAGTTACTGAAATCGAACCGATGCTAAACGGCAAAAACAGGATCGTTGTTACCGAACTTCCCTATATGGTTAACAAAGCACGTTTGATTGAGAAGATTGCCGAGCTGGTAAAGGAAAAGAAGATTGACGGCATCACGGAGCTTCGGGATGAATCCGACCGTACCGGTATGAGAATTGCAATCGAGCTGCGCCGCGATGTGAATGCCAATGTTATTTTGAACCAACTATACAAACATACCCAATTACAGGATACCTTCGGTGTAATCATGCTGGCTCTGGTGAATAATGAGCCAAGAATCCTCAATTTATACCAGATGCTGGATTATTATCTGAAGCATCAGAAGGAAGTTGTTACAAGACGAACCATTTATGATTTGAATAAAGCGGAAGAGCGTGCCCATATCTTACAGGGCCTGCTCATAGCTCTTGATAATATCGATGAGGTAATCCGGATCATCCGCGGTTCTGCCAATGGTAATGCTGCAAAGGAAAAATTAATCGAGCGCTTTGCCCTTACGGATGTTCAGGCACAGGCAATTATTGATATGAGACTCCGTGCGTTAACCGGCCTGGAGAGAGAACGGTTGGAGAATGAGTATGCGGAGCTTATGATTAAGATCGCGGAATATAAGGCAATCCTTGCTGATGAGAAGCTGTTGTTAGGCGTGATCAAGGAGGAGATTACCTTTATTCGTGATAAATACGGGGATGACAGAAGGACAAGAATTGGCTTTGACGAATTTGATATCTCCATGGAGGATCTCATTCCCAATGAGAATACGGTAATCGCCATGACAAGGCTGGGTTATATCAAGCGTATGACCATTGATAATTTTAAGAGTCAGCACCGCGGCGGCAAGGGAATTAAGGGAATGCAGACTATAGAGGAAGATTTTATTGAGGATCTTCTGATGACCACCAATCACCATTACATCATGTTCTTTACAAATAAAGGAAGGGTGTACCGTCTGAAGGCCTATGAGATTCCGGAAGCGAGCAGAACGGCCAGAGGGACTGCAATTGTCAATCTGCTGCAGCTGCTTCCTGAGGAACGGATCACAGCAATTATACCCTTAAAGGAATATAAGAATGACCGTTACCTGTTCATGGCAACCAAGAAGGGAATTGTGAAGAAGACGCCTATCTGTGATTATGAGAACATCAGAAAATCCGGGCTTCAAGCAATTAATTTAAGGGAAGATGATGAATTGATTGAAGTAAAATCGACGAATCATTTGAAGGATATTATTCTGGTAACAAAGAATGGTATGTGCATCCGTTTCAATGAACATGATGTGCGCCCCACCGGAAGAACCTCCATGGGTGTGATCGGTATGACCCTGAATGGGGATGACGAAATTGTTGGAATGCAGCTTCATACTCAGGGTCAGTACCTGCTCTTTGTATCAGAGAACGGCTTGGGCAAACGAACCGAGATGGATGAGTTCACAGTTCAGCGCAGAGGCGGCAAGGGTGTAAAATGCTACAAGATTACAGATAAAACCGGAGATGTCATCGGTGTTAAGGCTGTGAATGAAGAAAATGAAGTGATGCTGATTACAAACGAAGGGATTATCATCCGGATTGCGGTAAGTGATATCTCGGTGCTGGGAAGAATCACCTCTGGCGTAAAGCTGATGGATATCAATACCACGAATAATATCAAAGTGGCTAATCTGACCAAGGTAAAGGAAAGCACAGATTCAACCACGGAGGAAGAGCTGATTAAGAATCTGGAGAAGGAACTGGATGAAGAAGACCAGGTGGTAGACACCAGTGAATTTGCCTTCGAGGATGCTTATGATGAGTATTCCGAAGATTCTCCTGAAGATACGATACCAGAGGATGAAAATCAGAATGAGAACGATTAGTACGAATGAAATTATAAAAAATATAAAAGAGATGTGCATCGAAGCCAACTATCAGTTGGCTTCTGATGTAGAATCCAGAATCCGCAGTGCCTGCGAAGAGGAAGAAAGCCTGCTGGGCAGGCAGATTCTTGGGCAATTGAGGGAAAATCTTGATATTGCTGTGAGTGATAATATTCCTATCTGCCAGGATACGGGAATGGCTATCATCTTCGTTACCCTGGGACAGCACCTTCATGTGGAGGGCGGATATTTGGAAGATGCGATTAACGAGGGAATCCGCCAGGGCTATGAGGAGGGATATCTTCGTAAGTCGGTGGTAGGTGATCCTTTGATCCGGAGGAATACCGGGGATAATACTCCCGGTATCATCCATTATGAGATTGTACCCGGTGACCGGCTGGAATTAACGGTTGCTCCCAAGGGCTTCGGCAGTGAAAATATGAGCCGTACGTACATGCTTAAGCC
Organism: Bacillota bacterium; assembly: GCA_023437885.1. Lineage (GTDB taxonomy): Bacteria > Bacillota > Clostridia > Lachnospirales > Lachnospiraceae > Mobilitalea. The sequence goes on from JAEZFH010000163.1 coordinate 5,172, forward strand.
CTCGGACGGTGCTGCAGGTATAAAGAATGCAGTAATTGAGACGGTAAAGCTTGCCGGTCCTAATGCCTGCCCGCCCATCGTGGTTGGAATCGGAATAGGCGGAAGCTTTGAGAAATGTGCAATCCTGGCTAAAAAAGCCTTAACAAGAAGTATGAATGAACCATCTCCTCTCGAGCATATCCGTAAACTGGAGGAGGAACTGCTGGAACAGATCAACCGGTTGGGAATCGGGCCAGGAGGCCTTGGGGGCAGGATGACTGCCCTGGGAGTAAATATTGAAACCTATCCGACTCATATTGCTGGTCTTCCGGTTGCTGTCAATCTCTGCTGTCACGTGAACCGGCATGTGAGCAGAAGCTTATAGGACAGATCAGAGCCTGTAAGACAGGGCAGATTAGGGAAGAGAGGAAAGGAATCCGGGTAATAATCGTGTTCAAAGGATACAAAGGGGAAAAATATGGACAAATATATTACGATGCCTCTGACCGTACAGAAGGTTGAAGAGCTTCATGCAGGTGACTATGTTTATATTACCGGTATCATTTATTCTGCAAGAGATGCTGCGCACCAGAGGATGTATGAAGCAATGCAGCAGGGAGAGACAATTCCCATGGATATAAAGGAACAAGTCATCTATTATCTAGGTCCGACCCCGGAGCGGGAAGGTCAGGTAATCGGTTCCGCCGGACCCACAACCAGCAGCCGCATGGATAAATACACCCCGTTGCTGCTGGAACATGGTCTTACGGGTATGATAGGAAAAGGGCTCCGAAATAAAGAAGTAATCGATTCTATGATTAAGAATAAAGCAGTCTATTTTGCAGCAGTCGGAGGTGCGGGAGCTTTGTTGTCCAAGCGGATTAAGGCCAGCCGGGTGATTGCCTATGATGACCTTGGAACAGAAGCGATCCGGGAGTTGTATGTAGAGGATTTTCCTGTGATTGTAGTAATTGATTGCAAAGGTAATAATTTATATGATATGATATGAGGGATAAAAGCACCGAAGCTGCAATTTTTGGCTGCAATATTGATCCAAGATATTGAAACAAAATTGTTGACAAGGGCCTGGTAATTTGGTATACTTGATTTTGCTTCTGTGAGAAATGGAAGCGATCATTTAAATGAATAGAACTTTTATAAGTTCGGAGCTGGAGAAATACTCAAGAGGCCGAAGAGGCGCCCCTGCTAAGGGTGTAGGTCGGGCAACCGGCGCGAGGGTTCAAATCCCTCTTTCTCCGTACAAAAAGCGTACCAAGTTGGTACGCTTTTTTTGTACATAAATAAAAAAACAGTTGACTCTTGGGTTACCCAAGGGATTACAATGATTTCAGACGACAGGGGTGCACACCTGTAAGCCTTTGATGAGGAGGAATGTTATGTTTCGTATTGGCGAGTTCTCGAAGCTATGTGGGTTATCCATTGATACCCTCTACCATTATGAAAAAAT
>JAEZFH010000330.1 GCA_023437885.1 Bacillota bacterium
GTACTATTTTGCGGTCTTCAGATCATTTATTTGGCGGGCAGCGGGTTATTTGCCCTTCCCCAGGGGTATACCTTTGCTGAATATGCCAGACGTGGGTTTTTTGAACTTCTGGCCGTAGCAGTGCTTAATGTGGTATTAATGCTCCTTGGTACCGCTTATTTTGAGGAAAGCCGCTTTCTTCGCTTTCTGCTGACCGTCATGACAGCTTGCACCTATGTTATGATCGGCTCGGCGACCTACCGGATGCTGCTCTATATTTCAGCATACCGTCTGACCTTCCTTCGGCTTTTTGTATTGCTTGCCCTGGCAGTCATCGCTTTATTTCTGGCAGGCGTCATAATATCGGTTTACCGCAGTAAATTTCCGCTGTTCCGTTACGGAGTTGCTGTCATTGCCATTAGTTACCTGATTTTTTCCCTGGCAAAGCCGGATTATTGGATCGCGGTTTATCTGGAGCAGGGGAAAGCACAATTAACGGCGGAGGATGCGGCTTACCTTACCAGAGAGCTGTCCCTGGATGCGTCTCCGGTTGTTCTGGGGCTTTTTGCAGATGAAGGCCGTTGGACAGAAGATGCAAAGCTGGGAAAAGAGTGGATAGATTCTGCAGAGTATGTGGATGAATATTATAGCTTCGAAGAAGCTTATGAACTGAATTCCGTCGATTTTTATAATACAGGTTACCGTGAAAGAATTGACAGAGAGAAGAAGGGCAGAGGCCTGCGGGATTATAATCCCTCTGTATCGAAGGCATGGAAAGCAGCCGAGAATACCCCCATCCGGTATTATATGCCGTAATGTAATATATACCAGATGTAAAATACTGAAGATTTTAATCCGGTAAATCAGTTATTGCTTATGAATGCGGGAATACGCAGTATTGAATTTTGATTAATGGTAAGCGGATATCCGGCAGAAAAGTTATGCTGTCTAAACGGCGGATGGAGGTTAAAATGAATTTGAAATTTCGTCTATGCATCTTAGGTTTTGTTGATTTAATGGTTTCCATCGGTGCAGTCTATCTTGGCAGCGGGATGCTTCGTGCCGGGAAGGGGAGTTTAGGGGAATACCCGCATCAATGGCTTGCAGCCCTGCCCATACAAAACTGGTATATTCCGGGGATCTTGGTGATATTAATCTTTGGAGTCGGCAATATGGCAGCTTCGCTGCTTTGTTTCCTGAAAAATAACGGTCTTTCCTGGTACATCTCCGCGGCAATGGGGGGTGTTATGTACCTGACCATGATCTGGCGGGTATTGACGACCGGTGATTGGCATCTGATAACAGTAGCTTGCTTTGCTTTCAGTATATTTCAATTGTTTTTATGCAGAAGTGTATACCTGGAGCAGAAAAGAAGAGCGTCCGGAGATACCCGTTCTCATAGCTATATAAATACCGGATATTTCTAAATAAATTCTTAAGTAATTATTATCTTTCCATTTTGGGAGTTACCTTTTCCTTATAATATGGTATAATGTCGTCAGACATTATACCATATTATATACATGAATTCGTATGCGCAGGTGAGTGCGTCACTGGGTTTGAAGTGCCATATCATGGATATTTGTGCTTATGGTATAATGTGTCAGACATTATACCTCTTAATATGTGCTATATATATATGGAAAGGATCGAAGATGGAACTGCGAAGCGATATCAACAGTATGGATAAAGAGGAATTAAATGATTTAAATAATATAAATAAGGTTGAATATACAGTGGATGTTATTATTCCCACATACCATTCCGATGAGAAGCTGAACCGGCTGCTTACGATGCTCTACCGGCAGACGGTAAAACCCAATCAGGTAATTCTGCTTCATACAATCGAAGCGGAAGGCCGGGAGCAAAAGCTGCCAAGGATAGAAGGGTCCAACATCAGCGTAATCCCTATAGAGAAGAAGGATTTTGATCATGGAGGAACCAGAAAATACGGGGCATCCCTGTCCAATGCAGACATTCTGATGTTTATGACCCAGGATGCGGTTCCGGCGGATGAGCATTTGATAGAGCATTTGCTTGCACCTTATGCAGACCCCTGGGTATCAGCAACCTATGCCAGACAGCTGGCGGATGAAGGTGTCGGGCTGATTGAACGTTATACAAGACATTTTAATTATCCAAAGCAAAGCAGGGTTAAGTCCGCGGAGGATATGGAGGAGCTTGGGATTAAGACCTTCTTCTGTTCCAACGTGTGCGCCACCTACCGTAACAGTGTATACCGAAAGCTGGGAGGCTTCGTTGAGAAGACGATTTTTAATGAGGATATGATCCTGGCGGCGGCGATGGTCAGCGGAGACTACCGGATTGCCTACGCTGCGGATGCGAGGGTGTGGCATTCCCATCGGTACACCTATTTGCAGCAGTTCACCCGTAATTTCGACCTGGGGGTATCCCATAGAGAATATGCGCAGGTATTTCGGGGGAAAAAATCCGAAGCGGAAGGATTGAAGCTGGTTAAAAACACCTTGAATTATCTCATAGAGAAAAAACAGTTTTTGCTGATTCCGGATTTAATTCTGAACAGCGGCTTTAAATTCCTGGGGTATCAGCTGGGACTTCGATATCATCTGCTGCCCGGGCGGGTAGTAAAACAATTCAGTATGAATAAAAGTTATTGGAAGTAGTGTACTGCCGCAGAGCCGAGAAAAGCACAAACAGCAATTGTGCGTTGATCGAATTCGCAAGGCTGCAGCGGCTTATGGACATTGGTGTGAAAAAGAGTTTGGCAGCATGGTATTAGTGTAGGAAACAGGAACGGAGATACCAAAAGCTGGTGGGTGAGGAACGATATGAGCACAATAACAATCGTAATGGCTACTTATAATGGCGAGAAATATGTGGGTGAGCAGATAGAATCCATACTGGCTTCTAATTACCAGGATATGGAACTGTATATCTATGATGACGGTTCCAAGGATAATACGGTAGAACTGCTGAAGAGCTATGAGACACAGTATCCGGATATGGTTCATGTGGTACAGAATGAAACCAATCTCGGACATGCTATGAATTTTATACATGCTCTTTCCAGAACCACAACGGATTACATTATGTTCTGTGATCAGGATGATGTGTGGAAGAAGCATAAGGTGGCAACAACCTTAAAGCGCATGAGGCATATGGAGGCACAGTTGGGGAAGGATACCCCCCTGGCAGTATTTACTGATGCCACCGTAGTGGATGGTAATCTGAATGTACTCAATCAATCCTTCTTTTGCTCCGGACATCTGAATCCGTGCCGGACGGACCTGCCTCATCTGTTGATGGAGAATAAGCTGATGGGCTGTACTGTTATGGTGAATGCCGCACTTCGCAAGGTCCTGCAAAGCAAGCCTTTGCCTCAGCATGCACGCTATCATGACTGGTGGCTTGCTCTGATTGCCGCAGCATTTGGCAGAATAGGCTATGTGAGGGAGAGTACCATGCTTTACCGCCAGCATGGCAGCAATGTGGTGGGAGATATAGGTTTTTTTGCGTATGTCAGTAACCGGGTATCCAATCTTCACAAACAAAGAGAGGCATTGGAGGAGCTATACCGGCAGGCAGGGGAATTCCTGCAGCTGTACGGCGATGCGCTCCCAGAAGAGAAGAAGGAGATTTTGAGCCAATTCATATCCATGAAGGAGAAGAACGGCCTGGAGCGCCGTATTCTTATTCTCAGGTATGGTTATTGGAAGACCGGGCTTTTGCGTAATATAGGATTATTATTTATTGTATAGATGGCTGTTGGTCATAAATATTCACATCCATATGACTTCAGGATGAAAGCAACTTTATGAAAGCAGCTTTATGAAAGCAACTTTATGAAACACCTTTATGAAACAACTTATTGAAAACCGCTCTATGAAAACCATATATGAAAGTTTTCATAAAGCGGTTTTTTCAGTAATCGAATAAATATTAATATTCAGACGCTGCTGAGTATGGATTAATGGATAACTTCTAGTCATTTCCATGAATTTTTATGCACATACTTTAGCGATTTAAATCAATAAAAATTTTGTACAGGGTGCCCCTTATCAGTACTTGACAAATGAGAATGTAGTTGATACAATAACTTACAACTTAATAATCTTACTTTTTATACAGCAACAGCAGCCCCATTACAGAGTGTCCTGTGGTGACGGGCTTTTCTTATAAATCCGGACACAGGATCATGTATCGGCGTATTTCTGCGCCTGCGCATAAATGGGCAGACGCCGACCGAATGAAATGCGCATCCTGGCACGAAGTGCCAAATACCATAAGCAGTAGTGCTTATAGTACATATACGAGAGGAGTATGCTATGAAGAGAATGGTATTGTCAATTCTGGTAGATAACACCGCCGGTGTACTTAGCCGGGTAGCAGGATTATTCAGCAGAAGAGGTTATAATATTGATAGCCTGACAGTAGGAGAGACTCAGGACCCGGCCATCTCGCGAATGACGGTATTGGCAAAGGGAGATGACCAGATTTTGGAGCAGATCAGAAAACAGCTGCTTAAGCTGGAGGATGTCATTGAAATTAAGGAATTGGCTCCGGGTGAATCGGTCACCAGGGAATTAATTCTGGTCAAGGTTGCGGTGGCAGAGAAAGACCGGCAGGCAGTCATCTCCATAGCAGATATTTTCCGGGCGAAGATTGTGGATGTGGCGCTGGAATCTCTGATGATTGAGCTGACCGGCAATCAGGATAAGATTGATGCTTTTATTAATCTGCTCAGCCCTTATACCATTAAGGAGCTGGTTCGTACCGGTATCACAGGTCTGACCAGAGGCTCCGGGGATATTTCGGATTTTGATGATTAACTGCACTAACAGGAGGGATTGGCAACCCAGTCCTCTTGTCATATAGGGAGGATTCGTACCCTCAAACACAATCATAAGGAGGATTTAAGTTATGGCTAAGATTTATTATCAACAGGATTGTAATCTTTCGCTTTTGGAAGGAAAGACAGTAGCTGTGATCGGCTACGGCAGCCAGGGACATGCACACGCACTGAATGCAAAGGAATCCGGAGTTCATGTAATCATTGGACTTTATGAAGGAAGCAAGTCATGGGCAAAGGCAGAAGCAGCGGGCTTTGAAGTATATACGGCGGCAGAAGCTGCAAAAAAGGCTGATGTTATCATGATTTTAATAAATGATGAAAAGCAGGCCAAGCTTTATAAAGAAGAAATCGCACCCAACCTGGAGGCCGGGAATGCATTGATGTTTGCTCATGGCTTCAGTATCCATTTCGGTCAGATTCTCCCTCCGGCGGATGTGGATGTGCTGATGATCGCTCCCAAGGGGCCTGGACATACAGTTCGCAGCCAGTATCAGGAGGGCCGCGGTGTTCCCTGTCTGATTGCAGTGCATCAGAATGCAACCGGGAAAGCCCATGATCTGGGTCTGGCTTATGCCCTTGCCATCGGCGGAGCAAGAGCCGGTGTTCTTCAGACTAGCTTCAGAGAAGAGACAGAGACGGATTTATTCGGTGAGCAGGCGGTTCTTTGCGGCGGTGTGACTGCGCTGATGAAGGCCGGCTTTGAAACTTTGGTAGAAGCAGGCTATGAACCGGAGAGCGCTTATTTTGAATGTATTCATGAGATGAAGTTGATTGTAGACCTGATCAATGAGAGCGGATTTGCCGGCATGAGATATTCTATCTCGAATACCGCAGAATACGGCGATTATATTACAGGCTCCAAGATTATTACTGCCGAGACAAAGGCCACGATGAAGAAAATCCTTACGGATATCCAGGATGGTACTTTTGCGCGCAACTGGCTGCTGGAGAATCAGGTTGGCTGTCCGAATTTCAATGCAAAGAGGAGAATCGAAGCAGAGCACCAGTTGGAGAAGGTTGGAACAGAGCTCCGTAAGATGATGAGCTGGACAAATAAGGCGAAGTTAATCAATAACTAAGGAAGCGAACAATAGCTTAGTGCAGATAAATATAAGTAAATAGTACTGTATAATATGAACAATGCTGATATGAGATGGAGTAAGTCTTATGTCAGCATTTTTTTGTTACAAGAAATATTTCCTATCATAAAACAAAGACATGTAACAAAGAAATCATAAGAATGCGGATTATGTGAAAATATGTAAAAATGGCTTGTAATAATTAGGGAAAAAATGTATAATCCAATTGGAGATATTTAACTTTGGAGTCTATCACAGAGGAGGATTTTTATGGATTTTTATTTGGGAATGATTATTCAGTGGGCTATTAACTTTGAACCCGAGGGATTTATGCTTTGCGATGGCAGAACATTGCATATCAGTCATTATCAGGCACTGTATTCTCTCTTGGGAAATAGATATGGGGGAGACGGGAAGACAAATTTCTGTATCCCGGATCTTAGATCTGCGGATACCTGGAGTACGGCTGGGGATGAAAACCCAAGACCAAAAATCAACTATTATATTTGTACTATGGGACTATATCCGACAAGGCGGTAATTCCGGGATTAGGAGATACTGCACAAAGTTGGCTCCATTGATCAGATGCAAATGTAACGTCTGATCACTAAGGGGTATACGGGAAACATATGCTTTATATCATAGCTGAGTCATAGAAGCTTGTTGCATTTGCGGAAGGAATAGCGTATAATAAAAACCAGAAAACTAAAACTAGTTTTCTGGTTTTTATTATACAGGATTAAAAGAATACCGATATAAGGACAGCGGATTGGAGAGTACAATGGAATTAAAGGAAAGAGTAATAGATGCGGTTATAGATGCGTTCAACGAGAAGGGGCTAAAATTTACAATGGATGATATTGCAAAGCATATGGGGATCAGTAAACGGACTCTCTACACGGTAGTGCGGGATAAGGAAGCTCTGTTTCTGGAAGCGGTGGATACTGTTTTTGGAGATATCAAAAAAGGAGAGAAAATGATATTAGAGGATTCCACCCTCGATTCTCTTGAGAAACTGAAGAGGATTCTGATCTATCTTCCTAACCGGTATCAGGCCATTGATTTCAGGCAGCTCTATGAGCTGAAGAGTAAGTATCCCAAAATCTATGCAAAGATTGAGAACCGGCTGGAAACGGACTGGGACGCTACCTTCCGCATTATGGAACAAGCAATGGAGGAGGGCAAAATCAGAAAAATCAATCTGCAGGTATTTCAGGCGGTTTTCAGCGGAACAATTTAATATTACTTAAGCCGCAGGGTGTTGATCGACGGCCGGCTGGAGTATGAGGATGCCCTGCAGCAGACGCTGGACATTTTGATGGAGGGGATACAAATCAGAGGATAAGGACGGGGAAGGGGAAAAGAGCATGGCGGTGCCGGTGTAATCCCCGGCAAAAACGATTGGTGCGCAGAAAGCAGGCACAGGAATGGAGGGAAAGATGACGGAGCAGATCAATCTGAATGATGGCTGGAGGTATCGTAGGGAGTTTCATAAGGAGATGCTGGAGCCCGGCTATGATGAAAACGAAGCGGAGGAGGTGAGATTACCGCATACCAGTATAGTTACTCCGTTTCATTATTTTGACGAGGAGATTTATCAATTCATCAGCTGCTACCGTAGGTGTCTTTATGCGAAGGAGGAGTGGCGGAACAGGCAGGTACTGCTGACTTTCGAGGCAGTGGGTCATATTGCAGAGGTATATGTGAACCATGTGCTGGCAGGAAAGCATGAGGGAGGATATACTGCTTTCACCGTGGATCTTACACCCTATTTAAATTATGGAGAAGAGAATATCCTTGCCGTCAAGGTGGACAGCAGGGAGAGCAACAATCTGCCACCGTTTGGTAATGTGATCGACTATCTGACCTATGGAGGCATCTATCGGGAGGTATCCCTTAAAATCTGCGAGAGGGTATCTCTGGAGGATGTATTTATTATGACGGGTGATGTATCAGACCCCTTGATCCAGGATATCAAGGAAGTGGAGCTGCAGGTAACCCTTCGGGGCTTCTCCGGAAAGGAAGATAAGAAGCAGCTGCATTATTCCATCATGGATTGCTCGGGCAATCTTATCTATGATGGCAAAGCGTCACTGGCGCAGCCGCTGACCAGGCTGAATTTCACTGTGAGCGGGGTTCGGAATTGGGAATTGGAGAAGCCTGAATTATATTACCTGGATTTGGAATTGTACGAAGATAGCAGAAGCGGCAATCTGTTGGAGCAGAGGAGGATACGCTTCGGATTTCGTATCTGTGAATTCAAAAAGAACGGTTTTTATTTGAATCACAAAAGAATTAAGCTGGTGGGGCTTAACCGGCACCAAAGCTTTCCCTATGTGGGATATGCCATGCCGAAGCGGCAGCAGCAAAGGGATGCTGAGATTTTAAAATTTGAGCTTGGGGTAAATGCGGTGCGTACCTCCCATTATCCCCAATCCAGACATTTTATCGAACGCTGTGATGAATTGGGGCTGTTGGTATTCACAGAGCTTCCCGGCTGGCAGCATATCGGGGACGAAGCGTGGAAGAATATAGCGGTTCAACAGGTTCAGGAGATGGTGGTACAATACCGGAACCACCCCTCCATAATCCTATGGGGAGTCCGGATTAATGAATCCCAGGATGACGATGCATTTTATTCACGGACGAATCAGCTTGCCCATGAACTGGACCCCGGACGGCAGACGGGAGGTGTCCGCTATCTCAGAAAAAGCAGCCTGCTGGAGGATGTCTATACCTATAATGATTTTCTTCATAACGGCAAGACGCCCGGTCTCAGTCCGAAGCGGGAGATTACCTCGAAGTCAGAAGCTCCGTATCTGGTATCGGAATACAATGGGCATATGTATCCGGCAAAGTCCTTTGATGACGAGGAGCACCGGCTGGAGCATGCCCTGAGGCATGCCAGGGTCCTGGAGGATTTGTTTGGGCAGGAGGATATCGCAGGCGGCTTTGGCTGGTGTATGTTTGATTATAATACCCATAAGGACTTCGGCAGCGGGGATCGTATCTGCTATCACGGAGTGATGGATATGTTCCGGAATGCGAAGCTGGCGGCCTCGGTCTATGCCAGTCAGGGAGAAGGGACAGCAGTTTTTGAACTGAGCTCCTCGTTGGATATCGGAGATCATTCGGCTGGGAATATCAAGGGAGTCTATGCCTTTACCAATGCCGATTCCATCCGGGTGTATAAGAATGACCTTTTTGTGAAGGAGTTCTATCCGGAGAAAACCCGCTATCCCAACCTTCCCCATCCGCCGGTACGGATTGATGATTTTATTGGTGAGCTGTTGGAGAAGGAGGAGCGTTACAGCCATAAAACTGCGGAGGCAATGAAGCAGATTCTTTTTGCTGTGAAGGAGCATGGACCCAATCATCTTCCCCTTCGTTATAAGCTGAAGATGGGATGGCTGATGCTGCGGGAGCACCTGACGCTGGAGGACGGAGCCAGGCTTTACTATAAATATATCGGAGGCTGGGGCGGTCAAACCACTGCCTTCCGGTTTGAAGCAATCCGTAACGGCAAAGTGGTAAAAGCCATTATCAGGAAACCCTCCGGTCAGCCAAAGCTTCTGATCTTGGCGGATACAGCACAGCTTACGGAGGCAGAGAGCTACGATGTTGCGGCGGTTCGGCTTCGTGCAGTGGATGAGTGGGGAAATCTTCTGCCATATTGCCAATTGCCGGTTACGCTCAAGACAGAGGGTGCCATTGAACTGATCGGTCCATCGGTGATAAGCCTTCAGGGAGGAATGGGCGGAACCTATGTAAGAACCGTAGGCAGTTCCGGGGAAGGAACGTTGTCCCTGTTACAGCCGCAGCTGGGGAATTACAAGATTGTTTTCCGGGTTCATAAAGTCAACTACCATAAGACTTCTACGGAGGATAATTAACTACAGCAAAAGAAAATACCGGAAGAGGAGTGCAAAAACTAGATTGGAAAGAGGAGAAGGCGATGAACTTAACAAGAAAAGAAAAGATATCTTATGGTTTGGGTGCAGTCGGAAAGGATATGGTGTATTGCATTGTTTCCGGCTTTCTGCTGTACTATTATAATACCGTGCTGGGAATCAGCGCCACCTTTATCGGGATTTTGTTCCTGATAGCAAGGATTTTGGATGCGGTAAATGACCCCTTCATGGGTATTATCGTGGAGAAAACGAATACCCGGATGGGCAAATTCCGTCCCTGGCTGCTCATTGGAACGGTATTAAGTGCGCTGTCCTTATATGCCTTGTATTCAGTTCCGCGGTCTTTGTCAGGAACCGGACTGCTGATTTATGCATCTGTGGCATACATAATCTGGGGAACCACCTACACGTTGATGGATATCCCTTATTGGTCCATGATCCCTGCCATTACCCAGAACAGCAAGGACAGGGAAACGATATCGGTGATTGCCCGCAGCTGTGCCGGCTTCGGCTTCGCCATTCCGACCGCCTTAACCATGGTTCTGGTTCCGATTCTGGGAAGGGGGGATGACCGGGACGGATTTCAGATCCTTGCCGGGAGCATCAGTGTATTGTTTATTGCGGCCATAACCGTAACCGTAGCAAATGTGAAGGAAAAGACGAAGCCGATGCTTCGCACCCCCAGGATCAGGGAGATGTTTCGGGCCTTGTTTTGCAATGACCAAGCCCTGGCGGTGGTAATAACCATTGTAATTTTTAATGCCTCGGTCTATCTTAC
>JAEZFH010000381.1 GCA_023437885.1 Bacillota bacterium
GTACCGGGCTCTGCAGGGTCGACACAGGGTGCAGCAAGCACATCGATGCCGCGATCTTCCATCCGAGCCGTGGGTTTCAGATACTGTATGGCATTGTGAAGCACCTGTATGATTTCCGGACGGTAATAGGTGGGGTACGCCTCATGTCCGGGTTGGAAATAGAATATTTTTCCGCGCCCGCGTTTAAACACGCAGCCGGACCGGAACACTTCGCCGCCCTTATACCAGCCGATCATGACCAACTCATCCGGCACCGGAATATCAAATACTTCGCCGTACATTTCCTCCTGAGGAAGCTCTATGTATCGACCAAGCCCCTGGGTGATGGGGTGGGTGGGATCAATAATCCAAATGCGCTCGCTTTCCCCGATCTCCCGCCAGCTCAGAGAGCAGGAGGTGCCCATCAGCTTCTTAAAGGGCTTGGAATAGTGGCCGGAGTGGAGCACAATCAAGCCCATGCCCATCTGGACATGCTTTACCACCAAATCGGCAATTTCCTCGCTTACCTTGTGATGCGCCATATGTCCCCACCAGATCAGGACATCGGTGGATTTCAGAATTTCTTCGGATAAGCCGTGATTAGGCATATCCAGGGTTGCAGTGCGGATATTCAGGTTGGGATCTGAGGAAAGCATTTCTTTCAGTGCTCCGTGGATGCCATCAGGGTAAACCTTGGCGATCTTTTCCTCCTCCCGTTCATGTACATATTCATTCCAAATGGTAACATTCATAAATTGGTTCCTCCCTTATTTAAGCGCAACTCATTTTGTGCGGTGCGCTACTCTTATTATTTTTATCATTATATACCAAATAGGGGTGTTATGAAAGACATAAAACGACTAATATCGGAAAATGAATTGAGGAAACATAATAAGAGCTTTTCCATCCCCTTTATACAAAAAACCGAATGAATTACCATAGCCCCTGCAGTACCCCAACAGATAAGAAATACATCAAAGTTAATTCAACTAAGTATATGAAATGGTAAAGCAGAATCTCAAAAACCATCGAGCCTTAGGATTACAGTTTTGAATGGTATGTTGCCTCTCTATCAGGGGGATTTGTAAACAAAAAAAGTGACCGTCCGCCAAAGGTAAGGTCACTTTCTTGTAAAGCTATCTAATTTTAGGCTAACCGTCTCTCGGCAGTACCGCATTTCTAAACTCTATACTGTCAAATCCCTAATCAAATATCTCATCAATTTAACTCTTTTTTCCTTTGCAACCACTGCTTACCATCCACAAATCTGGCAGCCAGCATCGCACATACCGTATTACCTGTTGAGTTTAAAACCGTAGCCGGTGCATCAATGATGGTGCTGATTACTGCAATTACCGGAAGAGCCTCCGGCGGAAAGCCGTAGATACTGATAATCAGCATCTCTCCGATAAGACCGCCGCCAGGGATTGCTCCCATAACCGCACCTACCAGAAAGCCCACTGCCAGAATGCCGGTCAGAGATCCGATATCACTGAGGTCCCTGCCAAATAACCCGAACAGGAACACCACCTTAAGTACTCCGCCGATTACAGAACCATCCTTATGTGTATTTACTCCCAGGGGAATAACCGTTTCGGCAATATCACCGGGCACTCCTATTTTCTTTGTAGCCTCCAGATTCACCGGAATGGTTGCCGCACTGGAGCAGGTAGCAAGAGCGGTAACCGTCGGAGCAATTGCATTCTTCCAAAAGGTCCGGAAGCCTTCCTTTCCCGCTGCAATATAAGCATATATGCTGAAGAACAGAAAGTAATTTATAACGGATATCCCCAGATATAATAGAAACACCTTAAGATAGCCTTCCAATATTTGTGAGCCAAGCTGGCCGATGATCGACGCGAAATAACATCCCAAGCCGATGGGCGCGTAATACATAATGATGTTGATCATTTTCATTAGCACTTCCGAAGCCCCTACGACAAATTCCTTTACCGGCCTGGCCTTGTCTCCGACCAAAGCCGTCGCAATTCCGAACATAACGGAGAAGATAATCAGAGGGAGCATCTTGCTTCTGGATAACAGCTCTGAAAAATCTCCTACTGTAATGGTTTTTACCAATTGCTCAGCCAAGGAGAGCTGCTGGGCCTCCGCCACAATCTCATCTCCGGAACCGGCCAGAATAGAGCGAATGGTATCCTGAGCCAAGCCCTTGGTGGGATTAATAAGAAATACACCAAAAATGGACAGTATTCCGGATAGTAATGCTGTAACTGAGAAAATAATTGCTATATTAAATATTATCTTACCAAGCCGGTTCATCTCCTTCATACTTGCGATGGAAGCAGTGACGCTGAAGAACACCAATGGTACGATAATTGTAAACATCAGATTCAGATAAATTTGTCCTAACGGCTCCAATACCTTTGCATCCGGCCCAAGCACCAGGCCCAGTCCCCCGCCGGCAATTACGGATAATAATAGCAGTAATGACATCCGATAATTTTTCATAAAGTTTTTCACAGATAAATCCTCCCTTCCCTTTCTAATTCCATTATACTCGTATTATTTAGCATGATAAGCACCTTCACTGCCTATTACATTGCAAATAGTGCTCTTTTTGACAATTTTCAGCTTCTTAGGAACCTCTATCACACCGAATAACAGAAGCCGGAAGGAAGTATCGTCTCCCGTGTAATAATTTTGCTCCTGGTGTACCAAATCATGTACCCGCGAACAGCCTCTGGCGGCTGATTATATCATCAATCTATGAATTTGTAGATATTTTCCTGAAAAAAATTGTTAATTTTATAATAACATTCGGATTATCTCATCTGCATAAAGGGTTACAAACTTTGTGATTTTTCCGCTAAAAAAGGATGTGCTTTCTCCTAACAATAAATGTTAGTTGAAACACATCCTTTGCTTTTTTCTGTTTTTATCCGGATGTACGGCTTCATAAATTCCGTGAGAAGCCCCGCTCCGGCATACTCTTGTACTATTTACTGCAATCCGGTCAGCAATTCCTTCACCTGCTGCTCCAGCCATTGCAGATTCCCGGTATTCTCTATCACCCTGGGATACTTATGCCTGAAATCTTCTTCCTTGCATTGATTCTTCATGATGATCTCAATCTTCTCGTCCGTATATCCCCGATCTGCCTTCAACCAGCTCCTTCGCTGCTCCTCAGGCGCATATACATACCATACCTCATCACAGATAAAATCATAACCGGCTTCAATCATCAGCGCAGTTTCAATCAGGAGATAGGGTACCTTTCCCCCTTTTCGGCAATTGTCAATCTCCTCCCTTACCTCTATGAGTACCTTGGGATGGGTGATTTCATTGATCCGAAGCCGTTTTTCCTTATCCTCAAATACGATGGCAGCAAGCCTTCCCCGGTCTATCCTGCCATCCTCAGCCAATATCGACGGTCCGATATATTCCACAACCTCCTGATAGCTTGCACCTCCTGGCTCCATCTGATCTCTCGCTATTTGATCCGTGTTGAGAATTCCAGCACCATGCTTTTCCTCCATAATCCTTGCGACTAGGGATTTGCCGCTGCCAATCCCTCCGGTTAAGCCTATCACCTTCATTGACATCTCATCCTTACTGTTATATTTACTTGGCTTCAAACCAGTTTTTTCCTTCCTTTACTTCTGCCTCCAATACAATGGAGAGCTGGGCGGCTCCCTGCATCTCTTCTACGATAATTCTTGACACCTGTTCAACCTCGTCCTTGTGTGCTTCAACCAGCAGTTCATCGTGGATTTGAAGGATTAACTCAGATCGAAGCTGTTCCCTCTTCAAGCGCTGGTTCACCCGGATCATGGCAATCTTAATAATATCTGCCGCCGTTCCCTGAATCGGGGAATTCATTGCAGCACGTTCCCCGAAGGAGCGCTGCATGAAATTACTGGAGGAAAGCTCCGGAATCGGTCTCCGGCGCCCAAATAGGGTTCTGGAGTATCCATGCTCTTTGGCATCGGTTACCAGATGGTCCAGATACTGTTTCACCTTGGGATAAGTCTCAAAGTATTTTGCAATGTAGCGTTCCGCTTCCTTCCGGGTGATATTCAGATCCTGTCCCAGTCCAAAGGAGCTGATTCCATACACAATACCGAAATTCACTGCCTTGGCACTGCTTCTCTGTGCAGGAGTTACTTCATCAAAGGGAATATGGAATACTTCGGAGGCGGTGATACGATGGATATCCTTAGCCTCCCGGTATGCTGTAATCAGACGCTCATCCTCGGACATATGGGCCAGTACCCGAAGCTCAATCTGGGAGTAATCCGCATCCAGGAATACATAATCCTCCTTCGGGATAAATACCTTGCGTATCTGACGCCCCAGCTCCATCCGGATCGGAATGTTCTGCAGGTTCGGTTCTGTACTGCTGATCCGTCCCGTTGCCGCAATCGTCTGATGGAATTTACCGTGAATTCGCCCGTCCTCCCTGACATATTCGGCTAAGCCGTCGGCATAAGTGGATTTTAATTTCGTCAACTGACGGTATTCCAAAATCATTTTAATTACCGGATGTTCATTCTGCAGCTTCTCCAGAATATCTGCCGAGGTAGAGTAACCGGTTTTTGTCATCTTTCCGCCTTTCAGCCCCAGCTTCTCAAACAGTACGACCCCCAGCTGCTTCGGAGAATTGATATTGAACTCCTCACCTGATAATTCATAGATGCTCTTCTCCAGCTTCCCAATTCCTATCCCCAGATGGTCCCCATATTCCTTTAAAGCCTCTTTATTAATACGGATGCCCCGCACCTCCATATCATACAGAGTATAAATCAAAGGCATTTCAATTGTCGTAAACAGCTCCAGCATCCCTTCTCTGGATAACAGAGTCCTTAAATGCTCCTCACAGCACATGGCAATGTACGCACTATAGCAGGCATAGGATAAAAACGCTTCTTCTTTCTGTTGCAACGCCTCGGCCAAGGAGGTTTTTCCAAGCAAGTCCTCTCTCGAAGGAACCGTCATACTAAGATAATCCCTGGCAATATCATCGTAATGATAGGTGTC
>JAEZFH010000395.1 GCA_023437885.1 Bacillota bacterium
GTTTTAAACTCTGCAGTGCCTTGACATAGATTCTGGTCGGTGTAAGCAGGCTCTCACCCAGGGTGCTTCCCAGTGTCTCGTAATAGGTATCCAACGTCTCCCTCTGCATACGGAATACCTTTCGAACCAAAGAATACCCATTGCTGTGGATTCCGGAGGAGGCGATACCGATCAGGGTATCACCCTGCTTCACGCCGGCACCGGTAATCAGCTGCTTCTGATCCAGGATACCTACCGCAAAGCCTGCAAGATCATATTCGTCCACCGGATAGAAGCCCGGCATCTCTGCCGTCTCACCGCCGATCAGGGCAGCTCCGGCCTGCTTGCAGCCCTCAGCCACACCCTTTACAATGGTTGCAATCTTCTCCGGCTCATTCTTACCGCAGGCAATATAATCCAAGAAAAATAATGGCTCCGCACCAGCACATGCGATATCGTTCACACACATGGCCACGCAGTCTATGCCAATTGTATCATGCTTATCCAATAAAAAAGCCAGCTTAAGCTTCGTTCCGACACCGTCCGTTCCGGAGACCAGAGTTGGCTGTTCCATATTCCTGAAGCCTTCCAGGGAGAACGCTCCGGAAAAGCCGCCGAGATCAGAAAGCACCTCTTTGCGCATCGTACCCTTAATATGCTCCTTCATCAGATCTACTGCTTTATATCCGGCCTCGATATCCACTCCCGCCTTCTTGTAATCCATATGCTTACCTCCTAATTGACTGCCCTGAACAAGGCTTTTCCTCGCATCCAGATTTCTTCGGTATCTGCCGTTATTCCTTCCGCAGACAGCTGTCCGCACTAGCATTTATGCTCACATTTTAGCATATCCGTATACATTTGTCCTTATTTTTCGGAGGATAATTTCTTATGCAATTCATTAGTCAGTCTAATATATATAACGCTATATATTAGTATAGATTATCACAATTCCGGCTGCTTCCGAAGAGCAAAGCTCTTGCTGCAGGAACGGCTTTATTTTCAATTCACGCAGGAACAGTTTTATCGATTTCTGTATTACGATCTCCTTTATGCCGCATTTAATTTAAGGCAGCGAATTGCTTTTTCCCATAATTCATTAAAATTCCGTATAATATGACATCCGCAGTCAATAGGATCAAACTGCAGATAAGATACGCAATAATTATATTAGGTATCAGGAAGAAAATAGCAGAAAGAACCAGCGTTACTCCCATTCCACCAAATACCACAATCATCGATGCAGCACTTTGCTTAACCACGACTGTCTCAATATTCCATTGGAAATTAGGGAGCATCAAATTCACCAGCAAGCCGAAGACGGATACAAACACCCCGCATACGATCCCGAATACGATCATACAGATAACAGTGGCAGCATCTAAGCCCAAGGCTATTCCCAGCAGCAAAGCATCCACCGGCACCGGAGACAACACCGTCAAATTGACAAGAATCTTTGCAGAATATATTGTCTTAGGCTCTACCGGAAGAGATTTGAGAATCCACAAATTTTTTCCCTCCAGGGAGATAGAAGCCATAGTGGTACTGCACATCATGATACAGAAGGATAATAGCAGCGGAGCAAGGATAGCAATGAATTTCTTGGGAACTTCATCTCCGAAGGCTGTCTCCGGATCCACAAAAAACAGGGCCAGGACGGCAAATGTCAGCATCACTACCCCTAAGCCGGTATTCAATACATAGGGTGTCGACGAAAAGTAACGTTTGAGTTCCTTGCTGTACAGCGCCTTCAGCGGTGAAGCGGCTTTCAGGCTGCCCAGCTTATATGCAGCTCCGGTCCTTCCTGTCATCAGCGATGTGTTCAATCGCTTAAAAATCCTCTGAATCATCCAGGTATAGAGGAAGAAAGCCAGGGCTGAGATGCCGGCGAACAGAAAAAGACTCAATATATCCTGCTCCACCACCGCTTTGGAATACAGCTCGGCCAGAGGATAGAGAGAGTAGGCCTGCGCTGTCAGGGCTTTGCCCATATCCACCAGTTCTTCGCCGTTCTCCCCCATGGTAAAGGAAAAACCAATGATAACCATCAGTAACCCCATGGAAAATACAATATTTACCAGATTATGATGCCGGAACTTCGATGCGGCATACGCAATTGCGGTACCGATAAAAGAAGCGACAATAATGGGCACCAGGGGCAAAAACAGCAGGCAAACAAAACCAAAGATGTAAAAAAACAGGGACGGGCGTGCAAGAATGCCGTATGCAGCCATCATTGGCATAATGATTATAACAACAAATACCATATTGATGATATATAGAATAATTAACCGGCTGGCTACGATTCCTCCGGTACTGACAGGCATGGACATCACCATGTCATAATCCCGGAAACCGAATACCGTTCCCTTTATCTTCCATACGGTCGTCATCAGCAATATAATACAGGTCACTGACATCATCATCGGAGGCAACAGATCAATACTGTGAAACATCAGCAAACCACTTCCAACCATAAAATTATAGAAAAGTGATATAATACTCATTACCACTGTAAAAAACACAATTCCCAGGGATAACAGCTTGGGCTTCTTATTCTTTAATTGGCCGATGGACAGCATATCGGCAAGTACAGACCAGAGCTGTACCCTGACCAGGCGTATTACTTTTTTCATTCTGACCTCCATCCTTCTCGAATGTTTTGGTAAGCTGATATCTGCATCAAATGCATGGGGTATCTGCCTGTCAAAACACCGGTGGCTTATTTTTCATCAATCAGCTCCATAAATACATCCTCCAGGCTGCTGTTGCCCTTAACCTCCCCAATGGTACCGCAGGTAATCAGCCTTCCGCTTTTGATGATGGCAATTTTATTGCACAGCTTCTCCGCAACCTCCAATACATGCGTGGAGAAAAAGATTGCGCTGCCCTCCTGGCACAGCTGCGCCATGATCGTCTTCAGGGTATGGGCCGCTTTGGGATCCAGACCTACAAAGGGCTCATCCAGAACCAGAAGCTTCGGCCTATGTACCAAAGCGGCGATAATGGCAAGCTTCTGCTTCATTCCATGGGAATAGGAGGATATAGAATCCCCCAGGTTATCTGTCAGTTCAAAGGCCCCACTGTATTTCGTGATCAAGGCTTCTCGGTCAGAACGGCTTACCTCATAGATATCACTGATGAAATTCAGGTAACCAATTCCGGTCAGATGCTCATACAGATCCGGATTATCCGGGATATATGCGGTTCTTTGCTTGCAGGCAACCGGGTCCTTTCGAATGGAAATTCCATCGATAGTAATCTCACCCTCTTCAAAATCAAGGACTCCTACGATGGCACGTATGGTAGTGGTCTTACCGGCTCCGTTATGACCGATGAAACCATAGATATCTCCCTGCTCCACTTCCAGGTTTAAATTATCTACTGCCTTCCTGTCATTCTTATAGCTTTTTGAGAAATTTTTAATGCTTAACATGATAACATAACCTCCATTCCGCCGTCCGCTTTCCGCTCAATTTAAGAAAAGGCAAATTTCTCTGCCTTTTCCCGATAATATATCGCCACTGTGTGTCTATTGTTCTTTTATATGTCAAAGGCTTCATTCAGCAGCGCTGTACCTTCCAGTACAAATCTCGCATCCTGAATAATCGGTATTCTACTGCCATCCCTTTTCACCACGGCAATTTCCTTAATCTCATCATACGGAAGCGTGATATCTGTATGACAGTTAAAATAAGCTTTGGAAGGTTCCGTCTTACGCAGCAGTGATATCTCATTATCCC